>CANAJP010000005.1 GCA_947361615.1 uncultured Candidatus Melainabacteria bacterium
TTAGACCCGCATATTATCAATGCCGGTGGCGGATTGGTAGAAATTCAAACCGGAGCCAGCTTTTTTGACACAGCAACAGCACTGACAATGATGCGAGGCGGTCACATCGACGCAACAGTCCTTGGCGCACTTCAAGTTGATGAAGAAGGAAGCATTGCAAGCTGGATTATCCCGGGTAAATTCGTCCCTGGTATGGGCGGCTCAATGGATTTGGTAGTAGGCGCCAAAAGAGTAATCGTTGCAATGGAACACACCTCAAAAGGCGCTGTAAAAATCGTTAAAAAATGCACATTACCGCTAACTGCCTACAGGGAAGTGGATTTAATCATCACAGAACGTTGCGTATTCGACGTAACTCCGAACGGTTTAGTGTTGACAGAACTCAACCCGATGTTCACACTTGATGATATTAAAGAGTCAGTCACCGCAGATTTTGAAGTCAGCACAAACGTTAAATTTATGGAAATATAATGACAGATTACAAAAAATATTTAGACGAGGGAATTTTTCATATACAAAACGGGAAGTTTGAAGAGGGAATTGAAAAAATTAATCAATCACTGCAACTCAAACGTGACTGGGAAATCCCATATTTTTACCGTGCAGTGGCGTATCAGGCGTTGAAAAAATTCGACGACGCAATGCTTGATTATACGAAAGCATTACAATTAAACCCTCGTATGACCGACGCTTACTATAACCGCGCATATATAAACCTTACGCGCAAGGATATTGATAACGCAGATTTAGAAAAAACAGCCTCAGACCTTGAAAAAGCGCTTGAACTTGACCCCAAATTCATCGATGCTCTATACGCAATGGCTGCGGTTCAAAAAAGGCTCGGGAATTATCACGCAGCACTTGAATATCTGGAAAGACTTTTACAAATCGAACCGGAAGCGGTTAATGCCAGAGCGCTCAAAAAACTTCTTTTGCAAAAATACATAGTTTAGGCCTTTTTAATCATCAAAACCCGACCGTTTATATCAATATCCAGTTTATCTGTTTCAGGATTTATGTTCAACAATCCTAGGATATCGTTCGGCATATAAAGTGACCAACTAGAGCCTCTGCAACTAAGTTTTTTAACTAAACATTTACTAAAATTCGGTTCTTCAGGCGAAATTTCTTTGATGTACAAAACTTTTTCCTGAAATTCAAACACAAGAAATGCTGACGCGGGGTCTATTCCGAGTAACTGAATTATATTCTTGGGGACTATCAAAGCCCAGCCATTACCTCTTGCCGTTAAATTCTTATGCATAAATTTCTTATTTTAGGCCTTTTTAATCATCAAAACCCGACCGTTTATATCTACATCTAAGGAGTCTGTTTCAGGATTAATACCCAACATTTCCAAAATAGAAATTGTCATGTTTAGTCCATAACCGGAACTTCTTTTAATCAACTTTTTACACAACAAATCTTTATACAAGTCAGCCTCTGTCGGCACAACTTTCTTTACATATAAAATTTTATCTTTAACCTCAAGGTTAACAGTGTATTCTTGAGGAGTAACGCCCATAAGTTTCGCAACAGACGCTTTAATATATAGTTGCCAAGTATTACCGTGTGTATACAATTCTCTTTTCAATGCTTTATTCCTAAATTAGCCACATTGCCTATTGTCTACACAATAAATGAATAGTATATTTACAAATAGAGCACATTGTATACATAAAGAATACATATAAGACTTTTTCAACATTCGTAAGCATATACGAAAATCTCTTAATTTACCCCAACCCAAAAGCACTTCCTAAGAAGTGCTTTTCATTTATCACTTGTAAATTCCTCTCTTCCTTGATATGATTGAACAAAAGGGAGTATAACATGTTTTTCTATTCGGATTTACACATACATTCAAAATATTCACGCGCAACAAGCCGCGACTGCAATCTTGAACAATTATCGTTCTGGGCTAAGAAAAAAGGACTTAGCGTTATTTCTACAGGCGACTTTACCCATCCCGCGTGGTTTAATGAAATCACAGAAAAACTCGTCCCCGCAGGCGACGGCGTCTATAGACTACGCCCCGACATAGAAAATCAAATCTTCAACGATGGCTCCGAACCCGTTAGGTTTATACTCTCTGTCGAAATCTCCACCATTTACAAAAAATGGGATAAAACCAGAAAGGTTCACCACGTCTGCTTTATGCCTGACTTACAGAGTGCCGATAGATTTCGACAAAAACTCGGCGCAATCGGGAACATCGTTTCTGACGGAAGACCTATTTTAGGTCTGGACTCCAGAAGCCTCTTGGAAACCACGCTTGAATCTGGCGAAGGTGCATGTATAATTCCCGCACACATCTGGACCCCGTGGTTTTCGGCTCTCGGCTCAAAATCGGGCTTTGACTCAATAGAAGACTGTTATGAAGATTTATCAGAACATATTTTCGCAGTCGAAACAGGACTTTCATCTGACCCTGAAATGAACTGGCGCGTGTCAAAACTTGACCGTTTTCGTCTTGTTTCGAATTCAGATGCGCACTCACCGGCAAAACTTGCACGTGAAGCTACTGTTTTCGACACAGAACCCGACTATTTCCACATTATGAACGCATTAAAAACAGGCGAAGGCTATGTCGGCACTGTAGAATTCTTCCCTGAAGAGGGGAAATATCACGAAGACGGCCACCGTAAATGTAACGTTTGCCTGACACCTGAGGAAACAAAAGCGTTGAACGGAATTTGTCCTGTCTGCGGCAAACCGCTTACAATCGGGGTTTCATATCGCGTAAACGAACTTTCGGACAGAAAAGGAGAATTCACACCGCCTCCAACCGCTGGTGAAGTTTACAGCCTTGTTCCACTTCCTGAAATTATCTCAGAAATTCTAGGCGTTGGGGTCGGAAGTAAATCCGTCGTCACAGAATACGAACGAATAACACAAAAACTCGGCTCTGAACTCTCTATCCTGCAAGAGCTTCCTATAGACGACATCACAAAGGTTTCACCGCTTTTAGGCGAGGGAATTTCAAGACTTCGTCAGGGCAAAGTTATGAAACACGCGGGCTACGACGGCGAATACGGTGTAATCAAACTTTTTGAACAAGATGAACTCGTAAACAAAAAATATGTCAATTTAAAGCTCATTGAAATGCCACAAACTCCAATCACAGAACCGACAAAAGTAAAATTTACGCCGGCCCCCGCCGTTGAAACACCTAAGGTAGAAAGCAGTACTCCGCCACCTGCTTGCCACACTCACGTGTGTCAACCCGTGGCTGCGCTGTCTACAATGCCCAAAAAATCAGGGCTCGACGAAAATCAGCAGGCCGCAGTGACAAATCCTGCAAGCCAGCTATTAATCGTTGCAGGCCCGGGGTCTGGTAAAACAACAGTTCTAACCCGCCGGATTGCGCACCTTATCTCCAACGGCAGCCTCATGCCGGAAAACTGTCTTGCAATAACCTTCACGCGCCGTGCCGCACAGGAAATGCGCGAAAGACTTGCTAAACTTGTCGATGAAAACGCAAAAAGCTTGAATATTCACACATTCCACTCACTTTGTTTTTCAATCCTAAAAGAAAACTACGCAGCTGCAGGCCTGCACCCTGATTTCACCGTAATGAGTGAGCAGGAGAAAGAACTCTGTACAGATACAGAAACCCTTGAGCGTGCGTTAAATTTCGACGAACTAATCACACTGACGGTCAAGCTGCTGGAGGAAAACCCCGAAATCTTGCAACATTACAATGAGCGCTTCACATACGTTTCAGTTGATGAATATCAGGACATCGACGCGCAACAATACAAATTAATTCGACTTCTCGTCCCTGAAAACGGTAAAATCTGCGCAATCGGCGACCCAAATCAAGCCATTTACGGGTTCCGCGGCGGAGATTCTAAATTCTTCGGCAATTTTGCACAAGACTATCCAAATGCCATAACTATAAACCTGAAAAACAATTACCGTTCAACGGGAAACATCGTTAACGCCTCAAATCAAATGATTCAAGAATTTAATATCGTTTCGATGTACGACAACCCTCATGAAAAGCAGTTCTCCGCCGTTTCCAGCCCGCTGAACCGCGGCCCGCGCACGGCTGCGCTGTCTAACACCCCACTCGAAAATTTCGCTCAACTTACGTATCGCGAAAATTTCTCGGGCGACAAAATCACCATCCATACAGCACCAACTGACAAAGCCGAAGCCGAATTTGTCGCAAGCACAATCGAACGCCTAATCGGCGGCCACAGCCTATTTTCTATAGATTCCGAGCGCTCAAGCGGTCAGGAGTGCGAATACTCGTTCGCTGATTTTGCAATACTTTATCGCACCTCCTCACAGCTTCCGCCGTTAATCGAAGCGCTTCAACGCACAGGAATGCCGTTCGTAACACTTTCTAACGAACCGCTCTGTGAAAAGAAACCTATCCTTGAACTTTTGAAAAAACTTAATTCAGAAAGCGAAATACCAGAGCAACTCGCAGCATTAGAAGAAGAATTTTCAGCCAAAATCGCAGACAACATCTGGAAATTCCTCATAAATCTTGCCCAAACCCATCGCGAAAAAGTCAATTTTCTACATGAAGTTTCACTACTCACAGAAGCCGACACTCTGGACAAACGCGCAGACCGCATAACATTAATGACACTTCACTCCTCAAAAGGCTTAGAGTTCAAATGTGTATTTATCACAGGGCTTGAAGACGGAATTTTACCGCTTTACCGCGCCAAAGAAGCTGCTGAACTTGAAGAAGAGCGTCGACTTTTATACGTCGGTATGACCCGTGCAGAAGAACGCCTTTTCCTCTCACGCGCAACAAAACGCAGGTGGCAGGGGCTTCATCGCGAAATGCCAATTTCACCATTCCTTGAAAAAATTGAACAAGATCTCTTAAATCTAAGCAAATTCGATAAGGTATTCAAAGAAAAAGATAATTCGCAACAATTAAGTCTGTTCTAAATTCTTGCCGGTAGCTAGAATTCTACGCAAAGTACTCTTACTTATGTTTAATTCCTTGCAAATTTCCTGTGTATTTTTGCCTGCTTTGCGCAGTGCCAAAATATGCTCTTTTGTAACTCCGGCAATGATTTCACCCGATTCACGCATAGATGTCAAAAGATTATATTTACGCAAAAGTGCAGTATAATTCATTTTTGTAATACAAAACTTTTCACAAATAGCACTAACGCTCATTCCTGCATCCAGAGCTTCTTGTATTTCCTCTTTGGAAACAGAATTTATTCTATCAATCGACTCACGGAAAACTGTAGCAACACCCAACGCCTTTGCTTTTTCATGATAAGTCGTAACAGCAATACCTAATTCACTTGCAATTTCTTTTGCCGTCTTTCCTGATTTCACAAGTTCCTCAAGCTTGGCTTTAGAAATTTTTACTTCATGCGCATTGTGTAAATAATTATATTGAACATTCAAACGCTTAAGCAAGCGGTAAAACATATATTCCTGAATCTTTAATCGAGCACAGATTTCTTGCTTAGAAAATCCTTCATCAACTAGCCCCTGAAGCATTTCATGTGTAATACTTGCAGCATGCTGCTTTGCAGCCTTTCTTCCTGTAACAAGCCCGAATTTATCCAACAAACGTGAATAAGTTCGCTCAGGTATCTTAAGTTCCTCACAAATAGCTTTAACAGATAAACCACCCTGAACAAGTGACTCTAACTGCTCTTTTGTTATTTGTGCAATATTTTGTTTTTCACGCTTATAATCCGTTACAATACCCCATTTAGAAAGTAAAGTATTATATGCATCCTCGGAAACCCCTAATTCAGCAATGATATCTGTATATTTCATACCTGAATTGCGTAACTCTAAAACTCGTTCCTTAGTAATAGATGAACTATGCTTAACCGAAGCCCTATAAGGAGTCTGAATATCTAACTTTTTTACCCAGTAATAATATGACGCCGGGGTAATATCCAAAGTTTTACAGATTTGAGCCACAGAACAGCCACCCTCCCCGTTGTGAACAAGTTTCTTAAGTTGTTCAGGGTCAAATTTAGGGCCTTTCGCCTCAAAATTCATTTTATAATTTTCTCTTTTGTATATATAATTTGGATTAAATAATATTTTCATAAAAATAACAAAAATCAAACAAAAATAATTTTGCTAAAAAATATATAAAAATTTTAATTCTACTTTAAATCTACAATACCTTTCAAGCATTAAATTACATTTAATATAAGTATTTGCTATTTATTTGCTTATAGTAAATAATAAATATTGTTGCATGAAATCATACCAGATTTATGAAAAATTGGAGACAATTATATGAAAAATATATTAATTTTACCATTTGCAGTTATAATTTTAACAGAATTAATAGCCGGTCCCGTTTTTGCCAAAAGCCACAATATTAAGGAGATACAAACGATGAAACCTATAAATAAAATTAGCCAAACCGCAGGAAGAGTGCAACTAGGCGAATTTGCACCAGAATTTGCACATTTTAATGACGATATCTTATTCGGTGAAAATTGGAATAATCAAGATATTGATCTAAAAACAAGAAGCATAATAACCGTAGTTTCTTTAATGTCTATGGGGATAACCGATAACTCTCTTGTTTATCATTTACAAAATGCTAAAAATCACGGAGTTACAAAATCAGAAATCGCAGCGATTATTACACATAACGCATTTTATGCAGGATGGCCTAAAGCCTGGGCTGTTTTTAATTTAGCAAAAAACGTATGGACAGATAATGAAACTTCTTTAACTGAAAAAGAAAAACATGCAAACACAATAATGTTTCCAATAGGTGAACCTAATAATACCTATGCAAAATATTTTACAGGTCAAAGCTATTTAGCACCTGTATCAACCGAACAAGTAAAAATCTACAACGTAACATTTGAACCAAAATGTAGAAATAATTGGCACATTCACAACGCAAAATCAGGTGGCGGTCAAATGCTAATTGGTATTGGTGGTAAGGGTTATTATCAGGAATGGGGAAAAGAACCCGTTGAAATTAAAGAAGGAACAGTAATCAATATTCCAGCAGGAGTAAAACATTGGCATGGCGCAGCACCTGACTCCTGGTTCTCCCATTTAGCCATTGAAATTGAAGGGATTGAAACATCAAACGAATGGTTAGAACCCGTATCTGATGAGGATTATAATAAATGTATTCCCTAAAAAATTTGTGGTAATATATTTATAATTTAATGGTACATGGTGAAATAAAAATTGTTTTTGTAAGTGATTTTCACATATCAAGAATTGTATTAATGAAATAATATTGCTCATGTTCATGCTACACTAAATTTAGTGGAAGTGGGTACTTGTGAGCAATTTTGATTTTCTAAAAAATGAATATCCGGAATTGGCTAAACTAGGTTCTTTAGCTGAAGAACTTATTGATACCGATGCCGCTTCAACACTTGCAAAACTAAGATTAATAACAGAGTTTATTGCCAAAGATATTTATTATAAATACTTCAAAACCAAGCCCCAAATAACGCAATATGAAATATTAAAAGAACTGGAACCGTATATTACTTCTAAGTATATAGATGTTTTTCATATTATTAGAAAAATGGGCAATAATGCCGTTCATCAAAATATTGCTTCCAGAGAAAAGACTCACGACTTATTAAAATTCACTTATGCGCTTTGCGTATGGCATTATCTTACAAACTGTAATGGTAATAAATCATTAATTAAGCCTTATAAACGCCCGATTAGCAGAGTTTTATTATTAGAAAAAGAACTCAAAGAAGCTCAGGAAAAAAGTCAAAAACTCGAATCCGAACTGGCTTTAAAAACACAAGAACTGGAAAGTACAGTAAAATCAGAAGCTCAAACTGAAATTTTAGTTGAAAATCAAAAAGACAAAGAAGATGTTACTAATAGGCTTGGCGACTTAACCGAAGCTCAAACAAGAAATTATATTATTGATGAAATGCTTATTGAAGCAGGTTGGAACATCAAAAAAGTAACTAATTTGAGTAAAGAAATCAAAGAATATAATACGGATGAAGTTAAACGTGAAGTTGCAATTGATAATTTACCAAACACTCCATCCGGCAAAGGATATATTGATTATGCTTTATATGATGCCGCAGGCAAAATGATTGCCATTATTGAAGCCAAGAAAACAAGAAAAGATCCAAAAGAAGGTAAAACTCAAGCATTTTATTACGCAAATTCTGTAGAAAAAGAAACAGGTTTCAGACCTCTAATATTTTATACAAACGGATTTGAAACATATTTCTGGGATGATGTTAATTATGCACCAAGCCGTATTTATGGAATGTTTTCAAAAGATGATGTTGAAACAAGATTATTTCAACGTCAAAATCGCAAGCCCCTAGAGAATGTTGAAGTTGATACATCTATTACAAACAGAGATTACCAATTATCAGCCATAAGAAAGACATACGAAGCATTTAGTGTAGGACAAAGAAAAGCACTTATTGTAATGGCAACAGGAACAGGTAAAACAAGAACCGCAATGTCTATAATCAAAGGCTTAGTAAATGCTAATTGGGTTAAAAGAATTTTATTTTTGGTGGATCGTGATGAATTAAGAAAACAAGCAGATAGTGCTTTTAACAAACATTTGAGTTCTTTATCAAGAGTTTTATTGAATTCCGAAACAAGAGGAAATCTAAATTCCAAAGTTTATATTGCAACATATCCTGCAATGCAAAAAGCATACCAGCTTTATACTCCGGGTTTCTTTGATTTAATAATTGCCGATGAATCACACAGATCAATTTATAATGTTTATGGTGAAATCTTTAAATATTTTGATTCATTCCAAATCGGCTTAACTGCAACTCCTATTGATTATATTTCAAGAAACACATTTACAATGTTTAATACTGAAGACGGAGAACCAACATTCAGCTATGAGCTTAATGATGCAATAAAAGAAAAATATTTAGTTCCTTATAAAGTTCAAAAAGTTCAAACTGGATTGTTGCAGCGAGGAATTAAATATTCTGAATTAAATTCAAAACAAAAACAGGAACTCTCTGAACAAGTCGAAGATCCTGAAAAATTTAATTTCGAAAGTAGTGAATTAGAAACTCAAATTACCAATAAAGACACAAATAGAAAAATCATTAAAACTTTAATGGATAATGGTTTGAAGGATTCAAACGGAAAACTCGGCAAATCAATAATTTTTGCAAGAAACCATAAACACGGTAAAATACTTGAGAATTTGTTCAATGAAATGTATCCGCAATACAAGGGTAAATATGCAAGATTAATTGATTCACACGATCCAAACGCATCATTATTACTTGATGATTTCAAAGGTGAAGCCGATGAAAATAATATAAATATCGCAATTTCTGTTTCAATGCTTGATACAGGGGTTGATGTTCCGGAGATTTTAAATCTTGTATTTGCAAAGCCGATTTATTCAAAGGTTAAATTCTGGCAAATGATAGGCAGAGGAACAAGACTTTGCGAAAATTTATTTGCTCCGGGTAAAGATAAAGAACAGTTTGTTATTTTTGATAATTATTCTAACTTCGAATTTTTTGGTGAAAATCCTGAAGGATATGTTACAAAAGAACAACTATCACTATATGAAAGACTGTTTATGTCAAGAATTTCGTTGGCTGTAACGGCTAAAGAATTAGGTAATGAAAAAATCTTAAATAGAACTATCGAACTTTTGAAAAATGATATAGCAACTTTGCCTAAAAAATCTGTTGATGTTCAAGAACATGCAATGAAACTTGATGAGATTTTAAAAACTGATTATTATTGGCAAGAATTAAGCGATGAATTTTTGAGTGTGTTAGATTCTGTTGTTAGACCTTTGATGAAAAGACATCAAACTACTTTTGTTCAAGATAGAGCTATGCAGTTTGAAATTACGGTAATTCAGCTTGAAGTTTTAGAACTTGAAAGATTAATTCTTCAACAAAGACAAATTTCTACTGACGGGCAAGATAGAAAAATCGAACTTGTTAAAAATAAAATCAGAAAATCTGTTTTCCATTTGAGAGAAAATATTAATAAAGTAAAAGAAAAAATTGAAACTATTAATAAAGTTAAATCCCCAAATTTTGGAACTCCATTTAATTATGATGAATTGGAAACCGTAAAAAATGAACTTGCTCCCATTATGCAATATAGTCAAAGAAGTATTATCAATAATGACATCATCGAAATTGATATTTCTGATGATATAGAAATAGATGAAGAACTTCAAATCAATCTTTTCTCCTCATTTGGTGAAGGCTTTAAATATAATATTGAACAATTCTTGAACAAAATTGCAAGCGAAAATATCGTTTTGCAAAAGATTAAACGAGGTCAAAAAACAACCGAACAAGATATTCAATCCCTTGTTTCAATCGTTCTTGAACAAAACCCTCATTTTACATTGAAACAATTAGAAAAATTATATCCCGATAAAGCTCAAGATATAGATTTGTTAGTTCGTTCAATTATTGGTGTGGATGAAGATGAAGTAAAATCAAGAATTCAAAAATTTATTTCAAATCATACAACATTAACATCACTACAGTTGCAGTGTTTAAAACTTATTGAAAATCAGCTAAAAGCCAATAAATACTTTAAAATGGACTTTTTGTATGAGGCACCATTTACTCAACTAGGTTATGATATCTTTACAGAAGAAGAGCTTGAAGAGCTTATGCAAATTTTTGATGGATTTGTAGTTAAGCAGTTAGTTGGGTAAGATGACAGATAAAGAATTTAAAGCAATTATTGATGAATTATGGGATAAATTTTGGTCTTCAGGGATAAGCAATCCCATCTCTGTTGTTGAACAAATGACATATTTGATATTTTTCAAAATGTTTGAAACGCAAGAAGATTTAAAACAGAAAAAAGCAAAACATTTTGGAAAAACAAGAAAATATTTTTTTGAAAACAGAGAAAATCTAAAATGGAGCAATTTTAAACAATTATCTGCTGATGAAATGCTCAAAACTTATCGTGAAAAAGTTTTCCCACTTCTTGAAGAAATCAACCCTGCTCTTAGAGATTCTGTTTGTTTGATTACAAAGCCATCTTTGCTTGATACAGCGGTTCAAACCTTAGACAAGATGGATTTTTCTGACGGTAATGATAGAAAAGGCGATATTTATGAATATATGCTTAAAAAAGTTTCTATTTCAGGACAAAACGGACAATTTAGAACCCCTCGCCATATTATTGATATGATGGTAAAACTTATGAAACCGACCACAAAAGATAAAATTTGCGACCCTGCTTGTGGTACAGGTGGTTTCTTGTGTGGAGCATACAGATACATTTTAGAACAAGGCACTTCAGAAGATTTTAAATATACGTCACCGATTTTTGGTGATTTATTAAGTGATGAAGATAGAAAAAATATTGATAATAATGTTTTTTATGGCGGTGAATTTGACCCGACTATGTATAAAATCGGTTTGATGAATATGATTTTGCATAACATCAAAACAAAAAATATAAAACTGCAAGACTCTCTTTCAAAGGATACTGATGAGCCGAATAAATATACCTTAGTCTTAGCAAACCCACCATTTACAGGTAATTTAGATGAAAATGATGTTTGTCCGAAATTAACAGCAATCGTTAAAACTAAAAAGACAGAATTATTATTCTTGGCGAAATTTATAAGAATGTTGGATATTGGCGGACGTGCAGCTGTAATTGTTCCGACAGGTGTGCTATCAACTGATTCTAACGCTTATAAAAAATTAAGAGAAAAGCTTATTGAAGAAAACCAACTGGAAGCAGTTATTTCAATGCCGTCAGGAGTATTTAAACCTTATGCTGGAGTTGCAACTGCCGTTTTGGTATTTACCAAAGGCGGTAAAACCGATAAAGTTTGGTTCTATGAAATGGAAAATGACGGTTATACACTTGATGATAAACGCATTCCAATAGATAAGAATGATATTGATGATATTATCGAGAATTTTGAAACAAAAAAAGAAAGCGAAAAATCATTTAATGTAACTTTAGAAGATTTAAAAGAAAACGAATATAACCTTTTGTCTTCTCGCTATAAAAAAGTTGAATATGTAGCCCCAAATTTTGAACACACACCGCAAGAATACGTTCAAATATTGTTGGAAAAAGAAAGACAGTCAATAAAACTTCTTGAATATCTTCAAGAAAAACTTGGAGGATTGAAGTAATGTTTGAAAACGTGCCAAAAAATTGGAAGAAAGATAAAATTGAAAATGTTGCCAATGTAAACTATGGTACACGAGTTGTAAAAGAATTAACAATAGGAAGTAAATATTATGTATATGGTGGTGGTGATAAAACCTTTAAAACAGATGAGTATAATAGAGAAAAGACTCTCATTGTTGCTAGATTTGGAATGTCTCCAAAATGTACAAGGTTTGTAAGAGAAAAATTCTTTCTTAATGATAGCGGTTTAACAGTTGATACCAATAATATAAATATTTTAAATCAAGAATTTTTAAATTGGCAACTATTATTTTTAAATGATTTAATATATTCTTTAGGAAAAGGGGTTGCTCAAAAAAATCTAAATGTAACGTTATTCAAAAAAATGAATATTATAATTCCGCCAACACTTGGGGAACAAGAAGAAATTGTAAAAGTTTTAGATACGGCAAGTGATATGGTGCGTTTGCGTAAACAATGTATTCAACACGCCCAAGACCTAATCCCCGCCCTTTTCCAAGAAATGTTTGGAGCTATAGATGATAACAATTATGAGAAAGTACTGTTTGGGAATATTATTACAGTATTAACAGATTATCATGCTAATGGTAGTTATGAAAAATTAAAAGAACACGTAACATTATTAGATAATCCTGATTATGCATTGATGGTAAGAACAACTGATTTGGAAAAAAATAATTTTAGAGATAATGTAAAATATATAAATCAATCCGCATATGAATTTTTAGAAAAATCAAAAATATATGGAGGTGAAATAATAATTAATAAAATCGGCAGTGCTGGAAATGTCTATTTAATGCCTAACTTAAATAGACCTGTATCATTAGGGATGAATACTTTTTTAATAAGAATTGATGAAAAACAGGCAAATAATATATTTATATATAACTTGTTAAATTCTTCATATGGTAAAAACATAATACAAGAGAAGATTTCTGGAGCTGTAACTAAAACAATAACAAAAAATTCAATAAGAGGTTTAAAATTATATTTGCCATCGATAGAACAACAAGAACTTTTTGCACAAAGAGCAATCGAAATTGAAAATTATATTAAAGAGCAACAGGAAGAACTAAAAAAATCAGAAGACCTCTTCCAATCCCTCCTCCACCACGCCTTCACCGGAGAACTAACAAGGAGGGCTTATGGCAACTAATGCAGAACGTTTAATTTTTAGTATATCAGAAATATTCTATCAAAATGGCAAATATGGTTTAGAACGTGTTTCTTTAATATGTCGTATTATTTTTAAAGTTCTTTTTGCATATAAAGCAGGACAACTTGATACATTAAAGCAAATAAATAATGAACCTAAAAATTATTTTCGTGATCTTTTGCAAGAAGAATATAACGAACTTTATCAATATATTGGTGAAAATCAATTAAATGAAATTCTTTATTTAACAATTGAATTAATTAAAAATTATAAAAACAAAGATATTGCAAATGCCATTCAAAAATTAGTTGATAATGATAGAAATAAAGACTTAATTCCTACTGATGATTTTTCAATTAAAATTATGCAAGCATTTGCTAAAAAAATGAATAATGGATATTACGTTGACCCTTGTATTGGCTCTGGTAGGCTACTGGGAGGGCTAAATGCAAGAAATTTGATAGGTTACGATATTAATAAATATTGCTGAGACATATTTAAATTTATTAGAAAATAATAAAACAAGATTTGACTTAAAATTATCTACGGAAAACTTTTTGTATATTGATTCAAAATTTCTAAATGAGCTCATTGGTAGAACTTTTATCTTTGATCCTCCATTAAATGATTCACTTGAATTATATGGAAAAATATATGAGGATTTAAGTTCAAATAATATTTATAATTCAAACAATAAAATTCCATCAGAATATGCTTTTTTATCAAAAATACTGTTTGACATTCCTGATAAAGTACATACAAGTTTTATATGTATATTCGCAAATAATTTTCTATCTGCACAAGATAAGTTCAAAACGTCTTTTAGAAAATATTTGATGGAAAATTCTTTAATTGCTGCAATACAGTCCAATTTTTCAGAAGGCAATAATATTCAAAAATTAATCCTCGTAGGGAAAAGCCATTTAGATAACCCTCAAGACAGTTTAAGATATTTTATTACTCCAAAAGATAAAAATATCTCGGAAGAAGATATTTCTAAAATTGTACAAAAATGTTTGAATAATGAAACATTTGATGAAAAAGAATTTTATGATATAGCGAAAATTAAAGCCTATACTTTAGAAGAGATAAGAGAAAATGATTATCAAATTTCAATGCCTCAATATTTAAAGGATGAAATAAATCCAAATGAAATAAAATCATTAAGCGAAATAGTTAATGATTTAGAAATTGCAAATGAAAATTTGGTTAATACTTCAAAAAATTTGGAAATATTATTAAACAATTTACAGAGTGGAATTGTAAATGACTCAAGCAATAATCAACAAACACAAGAACAATACTCTACAGACAATATTGTTTTAAATTGGTTTGATAAAGACTATTCTGATCTCAATAATGCAATTGGAATTTTTTCACATGGAAAAGTCGTAGATTGGACTCCAATAGATTTTGACAATGATAATAACATATATATAGATAGTATTTATTCTTGCGTAAACAATTTAAAACTTTTATACCAAGCAAAACGCCTTAGGTATAATGGTGGATTATTAGAAATAAATTCAAAAGAGATACTTGACGATAATGAAGAAACAAAGAAATTTTCAGATTACATTCTTGAAGATAGCCAAAAAGATGAATATATTAAAAATATGTTTGCTAATTTATCAAAAAAACAAATTGAGATTTTCTATGCATTTGTAAAATTGCATTTCGATAATGAGAATACATTTAATAAATTTACCATCTCAGAAACTCATTCTGCAATTGCAACATTCAAAGTATTGGGATTGTTATACGATTTACCAAATATTGAAGATGAATTAGAAAAATATTTTCCATATACACCAATTTTAAATATTAAGGAGGAAGAATAATGCAAAAACTCTCTGAAATATTTATTAAAAATTTTAAATGTTTAAATTGTTTCAATTTAGATTTAAATAACAAAGACAATGACCCAACTTTAAATTTAAACTTATTGATTGGGAAAAATGGATCAGGGAAAAGCACTTTTCTAGATGCATTATTTGAAATAGGCACGCATACTAACAACCCTGACGCAATTTTTCAACATTACTTAAAAGATCAAAATGGTGAAATAATATGTGGAAATTGCTCTCCTATAAACTTTGAAAAAAATTATGCAGAGGTTCCGAAAAAACCTTTATGGAAAAAAGTTATAAAGTTCTATACAGGTAATTCAAATAGAAATATCGAATATCCTAACAAATTTACTGAAAATTTTATGTCCTTTGAACGAGATGATACAAAATTCGTTTTAAGTGCGATATTTATATCTGGAGCTTGGAATAATCCAGATAATCAACATTTGATAGATAGATTTAAAACTTTAGTATTCAAAAATGAAGCAATATTTAAGCCAATACAAGTATGGATTGATATTGTTAATTATGATAAGGATTCTTTTGAGCTAAAAGATATTAAATTTACTGAAAAAGTCATTGATGGCAAGCACCGATTATATATGAACATCTCTGATATTAAACAAAACATTTCATCTTTTGCGGTATTAAATACATTATTAAAATTATTTAATGCAGAAGTTGATGAGGATAATGTTATTAAAACCCCGAATACTATAATAAACACTGGGTTCTTATATAAAAAACACTCTAATTCAACTAATGAAGATTTATATATAGATGAAACTCTTTCAGATGGTGAATTAGGTTTTATTCGCAGGTTTGCATTAATTTTGCTAATGAGAGAACTGAAACGTGAAGAAAATCGCTCATTATTACTTCTTGATGAACCAGAAACACATTTTAATGAAAATTGGAAACGACATTTTATTTATTTAATAGAAGAAGCATTAAAAGATACGTATCATGATGTGTTTATTGCAACACATTCGGCAATGCTTATTACAGATGTTAAAAGAGATGAATTATATTATTTTGAATTAGTAAATGACAAGATTAAAACATTCCCAATATGTTTAAATACATATGCGGCTAATGTCATTGATATTGGTCAAGCTTTGTTTGATTTAGAAGCTGATATTGGTGAACGTTCTAAAAGAGCCATTGAAACAGCTATACAAAATAATAATAAAGAAGAACTCAAAAATTTATTAAAACAAGTTGGGGCGGGTGAATGGCGTTGGAAAATCAGAAGTAAAATTAACCAATTGGAAAAAGCTGAGACCTGTTGTAACTTTAAATTAAAAAAGAGAAATAAAAATGCTTATGGCAAAAAAAGAAATTAAAAAAATTGCAGATAACATTATTGATGATTTTCAAAAAAGTCAATATAAAGACAAAATGTCTGCGATAAATGATTATAATGAAGATAATAAAAATTTTCTTAAACTTCCAATCAACTTTTTGTTTGAAACATCTAAATCTAATGCACATAAAGAATTAGGATTACGATTAGTTAAAGGATATGATAAACTAACCTCAGATGTTAAAAAACAGTTTAAAAAAGATTTTTTTGATCAAAAAGAAAGAAGATGCCCATTTTGTGGACAATTACTTGAAACATCAGGAAAAGCTAATTCAGATATTCCCACAGCAGATTTAGACCATTTTTTCCCAAAATTAAAATATCCACAATTTGCTTTAAATACACATAATTTAATTCCAATTTGTATGGAATGTAATAGAATAGAAAAACATATAAACTCAATAACCCCAACAGAATTTAAAAATGCTTTAAAAGAATTAAAATTATTAACTAGTTTTAAAAATCATACTAATTTTAAACTATATGATGCGCTACAGTATAATTTTAATAGTAAATGTATTATAAATGAAGAAAATATAAATGTTAAAAAATTAATTAAACTATATGGATTGGAACAACGTTACTTAAATATTAACAATAAACTATTTAACATTTTATTGAATATACTTGGTCATTCCAATATACGTTCATTTGAATCTTTAGAACTCCTGCTTGAAAATATGGCATCAAGCAACTGGCATGAAATTAATGACGGGTATTCTCTGAATAATAGCCCTCAGATTTGGCAAGAATTTATTGAAAGCATTTTATATGATGAATGCAAATTGATGGCTCTATGGGATGAAGTTAAATTGTTATGAATATTAGAAATTAGTTTCTGTTCTGATTTTTAATTTGTTCTACAAAATCATTGTAATTTTGGCAATCTTTTGGAATATTCAAACCTAACTTTTCAACAAAAATATCTTTTCTTTGTAGAACAGGTTTTTCATAAGTAGAACCTGCATTTAGGTATAATTTAGCCAGAGGTACTGTATCTTGCTCATCTTGCTCTGGATGCTTTATTCAATGTGTGGTGAAGTTCAAAAGAACAATGTTTACTACCGTTGTTCACATCACGACAGACAATGTGTGAACACTTCATACATTTCAGAAAAAGTAATGACAGCTGCATTGCGCAGACATCTTTCAAGAATTGCAATTGACAAAAAATTATTTGAACCACTCAAATATTCGCTCAATATTAGCCTTAAAGATGAACAAAATTTTCACAAAAAAGAAGTTACACGTATTAACTTAGAAATAGAACAATGCACGGAAACTCTTAAAAAGATGTTTATTGATCAAATCAACAAAGTTTTAGATGTAGATTTATGGTTAAACTTCAAAAATGAATACGAAGTCAAATTGAACAAGCTCAATGCAGAATTGCAAAGATACCAAAATGCCAATGTTGACTATATGCAAACAGACATGAAACTTCTTGAAATATGCCACAACGCAAGTTTACCATACTCGAAACTCTCACCTCAAGAAATTGCACAAATGGTTTGGCAAACTTATTCATCTGTCACTGTTCAAGGAAAAAGCGTTAAACTTAAATTCGCTGAACCCTTTGACACCATTGAAAAACTTGTTCGTACTGTGTAAAGAGTCACATGGTTTGATTATTTAGTTCACTTAGTTTGATTATTTTGGGTAAAACTCATAAAACATTTTAAATAAATGTGACTGTAATTTACCAATAATTTTGATAAAATAATATATATTATAATAAGTTATAAAGTATATGCAGTTATAACATCAACGATTTCATCAATTAAAAGTTTAGGAATTAAGTTATTTTCTTTTATGCTTTGAATATTATCATTAAGCCATTGCAATGCTTCAGCTTCTGTCATATTTTCATTATTTAAAATCAGATTACCTTCCTCATCTTCTAAACTTTCTAATTCAAATATAGTTGAACGAGATAAACCAAGTATAATCATTGATGCTTGTGTTTGCTTATTTATACCATACTCTAAAAACATAGCAATATCTTTATTTTGCTCTTCTGGAATTTGTTTATTTATTTGTTTAAAAAAGAAGTGTAGAACATCAACATAACACGATAAAAGTTTTGGAACTTTATACCTTGCAAGGTTATCAATATCATTAAACACAGTTCTTACAGATGTATTAAATGTTTCTTTTTTGTTATGTTTCTCATTGTACGTAATTCTTCTCTGTATGATATATGGAATATTTTTAAATCTTAACCAACTTGTAGCAATCAGAGCAGAGTAAGTAACTTCAACAAGCCCAGTATTAAAATATCACTGCATTCTTTTTAAAATTGGTATTAAACTATCGTACATTTTTTCTTCTGATAAATCTGGAATTATGCTATAAATTTCATCTGGATTTTCTTTGTATTTTTCATAAAATCTGTCTAATAGCTTTTGCATTGAATAATGAAATGTAGTTGGATGGTTTTCAAGAATGCCTACAGGAATTTGTATTTTATTTGAATAATCTGCCAATACGCTATTTAATTCTTGTATTTGTGTATTAGAACATAATGTTTTAATTTCCGAGCATTGTGATATATCATTTGACCTTAAATATTCCTGAAAAAGATAACCAACCGTTGCTTCTATATTATCTTTATTAGGATTATCTAAAGGAAGGTCAGACTTAAAAGAATTTACAATAGCATCAAAGTTTGTTGATATAATCTTATGAGTAGTTCTCTCCACGATTTGTTCAGTTTTTTCTGTAGGTGCAACATCCCAATCAATGTAGTAAATATTTCCACAAAATTCTTTTCCCAAACGACCTGCCCGCCCAAGAAGATTAAATAAATCTGCACCTGACATCGGGATATTTTGTCCTTTTTGAGGTTCTCTAACAAAAATGTTTTTACAAGACAAATTTACACCTTCAAGAAGCGTTGATGTGCAAATTACATACTTTAATATTTTTTTATTAAATAATTCTTCAATTTTTTGTCTTATAATCTGTGGCATGCTACCATAGTGAAAAGCAATGCGTTTTTTTAAAAGTTTTATCAATAAAAAATCAGGGTGAACAATTACCTTGCATAATTCAATTAATTCATCCAATTCTTGATTATTAGAATAAGTACTAACTTCCAACTCATATATACAATCTGCTATTTTTTCAGCTTGTCCACCACCATTTGCATAAATAAGATTTCCAGAATTATTATGCCCAATGATATATGCCCACTTTGCTAATATTTTGTAAGCTGCTTCACTAATACCTATAGAGTTTATTAAATCAACTTTTGCAACTTTAAGTAATGTATTGTTGCTTTCAAGCTTTATCTTCCATTTCTTTGGTCCGTATGCTCTTCTACATATATGGAAGTAATTTCTATCTACGGTTTGTAAAGTACTTTTGATTTTTTTAGCATTTATATAAACATCTTCTGGATTTTTAACAAAAGGTCCTGCAAAAACGATTTTAGTATTATTTTCTCGTCTTAATATTTCATCTACGACATTCTGTAGTAACACTCCTCTTTCATTATCGCCAACTTTATGAGCTTCATCAACGAAAACTGCCTTAAAATATTTGTTTTTATTTCTTGATAGAAAAATATTCATACGTTCTTGCGTAAAAACGTAAATAGTTTTACTTTTATTGGTTAAACTTGTTTTTGTAAAAGGCATTGATATAATATTAACTTTTAATTTATATTCTTCAAACTCTTTCTTTAAGTCCTGTTCAAATTGATTTATTAAAGCTCTTGTGGGCACTATAATTCCTACATTAATTTCATTGTTATTATTTAGTTCAAGGTTATATTTTAACCATTTCATTACAATGTATGATTTACCTGCTGATGTAGGAGCCGATATTGATATAATATTATTAAGCATTTCTACGCCATCCCAAAATTCCTTCTGAAATTTGTTACAATGAACAATATCATCCTCTGTAACATGAAATGAATACTCCATATCTCTATTAATATTTTCTAAAGTAAACTTAAAAGGTTGTGTAAAATATATATTCTTAGGTAATCTTTGTTTTTCTTGCGCAAGACTAATTGATTGCTTATTTACTAGCAATTCTAATACCATATATGCAACCTGTTTGTAATAGTCATTATCAATAAATTCTATAACATATTGAGCAATTCTTTGAGCTATATTATGGTATTTTTCATTAGTACTCTGCGCGAAAATATTTGCAACCTCTAATAAATATCCATAATCTGGCTCTTCAACACTCATAAATCTGGTATTAGGAATTTTTTCTAATTGCTTACAGGCAGAAATTATAAATAAATTGTTGTAATGTTTTTTAAAATAATCTTTGTTTGCAGTCTCTGAACTTAATTCATCAAAGAAAGTAGTCATAAATTTTCACCTCCCACAATCTTGGCAAATGCTGTTCGAAATTTATCTACGCTAGACATTGGAATAAAAAATACGTTTATGACAATATTCTCTAGATTATGCTCGTTAATTTTTTCTGAAAATTTCTGCATCCACTGTGAAGCTGCTTCTGTAGCTTTTTTTGCAGTTTCTTCTATATTGTTATAATCATAAATATTATTATCATTGAAGCCTATTAAACAAATTCCTCTAACCTCTGTAAATAATTTATTTTTTCTATGTTCTGGGTCAAAATAATTCTTTAATTTTTCTCTTAAAGCCATTTCATAATCACTATTTCCAAAATCACAGTAGGTATTTAATAGATTTAAATCTGTACCGTCATCACTTCTTGTTAAGTAAGGCTTAATACTTTCAATACAATTTTTAATAGCCTCTGATATGTTAGCATATACCTTTGCTTCACCATAATGTAAAGCCAATTTCTGTAAATCTTCTGTTAATCCAATATGAATCCCATCACTTCCATGTATTGGCATATTATTGCTTGTTTTAAGGCTCATTTTACATATTGCTTGCGGCAATTTTAAGATTTGTTCTACTAACAAAAATAATAAAATTTCGCCTTCTTCTCCACTTCTGCGATAATCTTCTGGTGTTACTTCACCTTTATCAAATAAGGATTTTTTGTAAATCCAATAATCAATAAATTTCTTTTTTGCTTCTTCAAATATCTTAATAAGTTCTTCGGACTGACCATTAGCTGCTTGTATTTTACTTCTTGGAATAACGTAATTGACCAATGAATAAAGCATTCTCTTTGCTAAATCATTATAACCACAATCAGAATTTTGTTGATTAGGTAATAAAAAATAACAATGAGTTACCGTTTTTGTATTTTCTATAGTTTTATAATCTTTTAATTCATGTATTTTAAAAGCATTCTCAATACAATTATGCAAAGATTTTTCATAATCTGACCGTTCCAATAGATTAGGAATATATTTATTTAAAATATCAAGTTCATTTTCTAAATTACTCATCTCACTACTCTTAAATTACTTTAATTCTATCATAATACTGCAATTGTTGCTATTTCATAACAAATAATATCAAAAATCTTGTTAAAATATTATACATATAAATTAGTTATTAAAAAGTAAAATTGAAAACGAGTTGTTTTGTTATTAAAATAGATGTAACTTTTAATGCATTGAAAACCCTTTATAATATATGATTTAGAAAACAATATTTTAAAATTTAAGTTAGTTTTTACCTAAAGTTATATTTTTCTTGCTATCTCTAGAAGTTTTTCAATCGATTTTGACAATCTTTCGTATGGTGGAAGTGAATTTATTGTTGTTAAAAATAAATTATATTCTAAAATTAAGTTACTATTAGAATAGCTTATTACATTATTTAATATTGATTGTGTATATCGTTGCCAGATATTAACCATATCAGAACTTATAGGTGTGTATGAAGATTTTCTTAATATATCCATTCCTTCATTGATGACGATCATAATAGTATTAAAATTTGAGTTATTGTAATTATTGTAATATGGTGAAAATCTGTTAAACATTTCCACCTCCATTATTTTTTTCTAAAGTATTAAGTTCTTCTTTTAGTTTATCAATAATTTTATTTCTATTTTCAATTTCATCTTTAGGGATTTCAGTTGCATTTATATTGTTAAGAGTACCATTTGAATCAAACTTAAAGCCTAATAATTGACAATTCCCAAATGGAACTATAGATAAAATAATTAACCAAATCAACAAGATTCCTTCTTTGCTTGGCATTCTCCAATTGATGTCTATAATGCTATGCCAACAAATCAAGCATGCCAATAAAACTAATCCAAAAATTATAAAATACCAAACTATTAATAATAAATTATGTTCATGCAAATAAAACAACACATTCAAAAATTCTTGCCATCTGGTTTTAATGCGTAATATTGTCTTTTTAAGTTCTATTGCAACCCAAATTTTTATTTTGTTATATATTTTAAAGATTTTAAAACAATATATAATTATTCCCAAAATAATAATTATAATAAGTATAGGAACACACATTTTTGCATAATACAAAACTTGTTGCAACAAACTATTCATATAGAAATAGTATCATAAAAATATTACAATGAATTGTAAATAAATTCTAATTTCCATTTATGTCCAAATGTAACTTCTTTCTGCGTCGTACTAGCTTTCCTCTATCTTCGTTGATAGTGTGTTGTGTGTCAAAAGGAGGATAGATTATGAAAGTTAACAGTTATTGTTTAGAAAAGAAAGAACTTGATAAATTTACACGAAATGCTGCACGAATTTATAACATTGTCGTTGTATTATCATATTTTTGTAATGAACAGCAAGAAATCGAGGAATTATGTAACATTACACCAATTGTAAATCATCTAAGGCGAGAATCAGACACTTTATATTCAGACTTACTTGACTTAGATGACGAAGATTGCGAATAAATGCCGTTCAAAAAGTGTTCAAAATGCTCTGTATTGAATTTTTATTTGTATTTAATAAAATGTGTATACTAAAAAATATGCCTACCTAAAATAAGCATTTTAGACGGGCATATTTTGTAAATTAAGATTAATTTAGGGAAGGGTTTAATAAGATATATTAACTAATAATCAAATTCTTTAAATCCGAATAGAGTTCATCAAATGTTTTATTCCGTCTCCAAATTCCTTCTGCTAATCTATGATAAACATAAGCTTCGTTAATATTATGGTTTTCAATTCTCTTTAAAAACGAATAAACTTTTTTGTATTCTTTAACTTCTGTTTTAGTAAATTCTTTTTCAAAGTTTGCTCTTAAAGGTTTTTCAGACACATAAACATTATTATTGTAATAATAAAAAAAGGCCTGCTTATTAAAAAATGTTCCAACTCTTGCAATTTTGGGATTTTTTAAATAGTTATCTAATAATACGTTATGTTGTCTTTCGTAAATTTTTTGCCTAAAAAGTTGATGAAAATCGCAGATACAATTTTCTTGGCATTTAACCAAATGTTTTAATTTGCCAGTTGGAATTTCTAAACAAAATCCTTTTAAAATAATTTCAAAATCTTCCTCTGAGTGATATAACGTCATTAAATTCAGGTTCTTATTATTTTTGATAGGTTGAGTTTCACACAAAGAATAAACACCATCAACTTCAATAATTTCTTGGTCATCAAGTAGGTTATATATTATTGTTTGTACATGTTCAAATTCTAGTTCCGTAAACTGAACAATATCTTCAAGCGTACAATTTTTCAATCTTTTGCACAGCCTTAATACTTGGTCTTTCATTTAATATTCCTTTCAAATCGTATTCTGTAAGCTCATTTATTCCGTTGGTATTGCTTAATTTTTCGAGCCTGTTTATTAATTTAACAAGTTGTCGGAATTGATCCGTACGAGTGGCAAGATAGTTTATTGCATCATCGCTAAATTTTAATTCAGTTAATTCTTCCAATATTTCAGCAATCTCGTCAACACCAAAATGCTCAAATTCCAGCTTTTTATATAATCTATCTTCAAAATGTTTAAATCGGGCAATCTTTTTATCAATCAATTTCATTCCCACTAAAACAATCGGAACCCCTGTCATATCTTGAATATCTCTCAATGCCTCAATTACATTTTTATTCCCGATTAAATAATCTGCCTCGTCAACAATTATTATTCTTGAATCCTGTTTCAAATGTTTTAATATCAGCTTGAAATTCTCTTGCATCATATAATATGGTCGTTCGTCAAGTTCTTCGGCAATTGCCTTCAAAAGCCCATTCTGTGTCATTTCATTATTTGCTCTGACATAAACGGCGTTATTTCTTGTTGCCCACCATATTATTGAGTGGGTTTTTCCAAGCCCATGGTCACCATAAACCAACGCTAACTTTGGAATATTGGGTGGAAGTTTCTGAACTTCATCCATCAAACTAATAAATTGTTTGACGTTATTTGTTTTAATAAATGTGTTTTTCATAATTTAATCTCCATATAAATTAAAGTATTCATCACTTCTTACAAATTTTTTAATCCATTCCCTATCCTCATTTGAAGTTGTTCCATGAGCTAATAACCACTCGTATTTTTCACCGTTTGAACTAAAAAATGGTCTGTTCATCTGCTGTTCACGAGGCGTTTTCTTCTTTTCACGTTTGGGTTTTACAACTGAAATTTTTTGAATTTCATTTTTATCCCCCTCATTTACCCCCTCGATTTCTAAAAGAGGAATTTCATCTGTTTTAAACGTTTGTTTAACCTTTTTAACCAATCTGCTTTTAATTTTTTGTTGCTTTTTGTATTGTTGATTGTATTCTTCTAAATCCTCCGCCGTTCCGAGTATTCTTGCCATTGGATGAACTTTTTCTACCCGATGAGCCACACACAAGAATTCACCTTTTGCCGAATAAACATGAACTTTTGATAAATCAAACAGGCTGTATCGGATGTAAATTTTATCCCTTAATCCAAGTATAGCCTCGCTTCTGTAATGCATATTTAAAAATGTTATTCCGTGCTTATTAATTGTTCGACCTTCAGTTTTCATCATCAAATAATCCAGAGTTGATTTATTTAAATCCTGCTTTTGAACGCTATCCAACATTTCTTGAATACTTCGTGAACGATCGTTAGGACATGGCTTTTGATTGTGAAACTCAAGCCAACAATCAATATATTTTATTACTTCTTGCACCGTTGGGATTTTTCCTTTTGTTAAATTTTGGTGAATTTGAAGATGTAATTTTTCACTCCTGTTCATCCAAGCTGGGCGATTTTCAATTGATGTCCCAATATAGCTTGGCATCAATTTTTCAAACTCTTCCTGAAAATCCAAGAAAAATCGCTCGATAACTTTCGCTCTTGCATTGTAGGGTTTAGCAAAAACGGAGTGGATACCTAAATTGGCATACACTCCGTTAAATTCCCCCTCCTCGAAATCCGAATTTTGAAAATACTTGGATTTGAATGCCTTTCCATTATCTTGATATACAACTTTCGGAATTAAACCAAGATTTAAAATTGCATTTCTCAAAGCCGATGCAATGCATTGAGTGTTTTCTGTCATCATAATTTCATAACCGATTAACGCTGTTGATTTCCAATCTAAAAAGCCAACAAGTGTTGCTCTTGTCGGCTTTCCTGTGAATGGATTAATAACTTGAAAATTAAGAACGTGACCGTCTGCTATTATTACATCCCCAACTTCAATCTTTGAAATATCTCGTTCTATGTATGGCTCAACCTTATCATGATAAGCCTTCATACCCTCACGTCTTAAAGTCCATTCTGCGTAATTATTATCTCTAAAATGTTCGGCATATCTTTTAAAAGTGATACTGCTTGGCAGTTCGTTTTCATCATATCCTTGCTTAATTAATATTTGTTTTGTAAGTCTTATCGCAGTGTTATAGCCGAATTTATTTTGGTGGAGCAACAAAGTTAATAATACTTTTTTCATGTTTTCATCCAATATGGAATTATACTCACCCTGTTTGCTAATTTGATATTGAGGAATTAAACTCTCGGCATTTCCTGTCTTTTTGTAGGCTTGAATGTATCGTCTTAGTGTTCCGATTGAAATTGAGCCCATAAACTCGTATGCTTTTGGTAAAAATAATCCTGTATTATACAATTCTAAAAACTCGTGGTCTGCTTGATTTTGAGTCGGATATCTTAAACGATGCTCAAGAGCGGCTTTTACAATGTTTATTCTATGGTTTGCCGTCAATCGTGCTTTATCCGTTACAACAGGTGCTTGATAATTCATAGGCACAAGTGCGGTTGATTTTGTTTCGCACTTCCTCAATTTTTGCTGTAATTCAGGCTCTAAACTTGAAAACAGGATTTCATAAGAAATGCCGCCGTTGACTTTAACCTCTCTTGAAATATATTTGCTTTCAGGCTTGTTAATTTCCATTCTGATTGAACGGGTACTTTTCAACCCCTTAGCTTTTGCTATTTCTTTAATATTAATGTATTCGTTTCTCATCGCAAACACACATTAACTCCGAAGAGTGAAAATTGGAACACCACTTCCGAGCATTGTGTCGGTTTTGTATCAATTAATTATTGAAAATTTTTAAAAGAAAATGTAAAGTAACATATAAAATGAGAACAAACGACCTTGCCGAAAGTGTAAGCAATAAAGGGTGGAAGGGCGAATTTCACGTGTTAGAAAATTTACGGAACTTAAAAATGCGGAACTAATTTTATGGAACTTTTGGAAGTCATTTTAAGTTACAATCAACTATAAAAAATATAATCTGAGAAAAATATTTGATACTTGCTACAATTATATACAATCTGTTGATTATTGCATTCCTTTTAATGCATTCCATTCATGTTCTAAAATGGACATAAATATAATATCTGCATATTTATCCCCATCAAGTATTGCATTTCGTTTTATGCCTTCTCTTTTGAAACCAGCTTTCAAATATGTACTTTCTGCTCTTGTGTTATAGGAATAAACTTCTAATTCTAAACGATGTAATTTTAATTTGTTAAAAGCAAAATCACGGGTCTTTTCTGTTGCCCAAGTACCAAGCCCATGTCCTCTTTCTGCTGCATGATAAATTGCAATACGAAAATGTGCATAACGTAAATCCCAGTCTATTTCATTAATTACACTTTCTCCAACAATTTTACCATTAGGGGATATAATCAGAAAAAAATATATATCTTTGTTATTAATAGATTTTAAAAAGAAAGAAGTTACATCTTCTTTGGTGAATTCTTGTTTGGAACCGGTTAACCTTGCAACTTCCTTATCAAGAGGACAATAATTTTGCTCATAATATTTCGAGACATCTTCATTTTGAGCTAACCTAAGTATATATCCATCTTTTTTGCTTAAAATAAACTGTTTCATAAAAAATTATCTCTCAAATTTATTATAGTATAAAGATATCGAAGTTATAAAAAATCATCAAACTAACTATCAATAATTATAAAATTGTATGTGAATTTATCTCAAACCACGTGTTAATTTACAAGAAAAAAACGGCAAATCGGGAGTAATTTTAAAACGGTCACTGCCCAAAATAATCAAACCATTTGACCCAGCCAAACACAGTGCCGAAAGATAGGCTATGCTTAGGTTTAAAACCAAAAACCCAAAATAATCATACCATCTGCCCCGACCATTAAAAGACCGTTTTGACCGTTTTCAGTTCACATGGTTTGATTATTTCCTACCCCTCAAACCCGCTCACAATGCCGATTGCCCAAAATAATCGCACCATCTGACCTAATCAAACCACTCAATAAAATACATACTGCAAAACAAGGAATTGAAGAATATGGTTACGACAAATTCTTTGAAGTTCTAAAGGAAAGCAAAAACGATTGTATCAAAAGCATTAAAAAAGAGCCCGCAGGCTCTGTTTATAATCGTTTCACTTGTATGAAATGGTGGAGCTTGACATACGATTTAACACTCCACATTCTTAAAAATGCCGCATAGCTTAGGATTTGGACTAGTTTGATACCCACAATTTTTTGAGTTCAAAATTCTGAAATCCTTTAGCAAAAAACTGCAGATATATAAATTACTCCAATCCAGGTAACACTTTAGTGATATAGGCAAAAGACTGAGGTGGAGTGAAGTTTGGATTTTCTTCGTATGGATCAATCGGATTGCTAAAAGTTTCAAATTCTTTAATCTTTATAGCATAACCTTTTTCTTTTCCTTTAAAATATTCAAAAAAATCATGGTAATTTATACCTGCAAAATTATTATAATTATTCCATAATTCTTGAGGAGTGTCCTCAATTATATCTTCAACAAGTATTTTACCTACGATTTGTTTTGTAGGTGAAGATTCATAAACAAAAATTTCATCTATTTCTTGTTTAAATATTGATTTTCTAAACTCATACAGTTTATTTCCTGTTTGAATTTCTTTAACGTATTTAGGTTTAATTGATAGTAAAACACTCATTTACATTATCCTTTATAATTTTTCTATAATTTACATCTGTAATTTCGGTTATACTTCGAATTGGACCAGTTATAATATTTTCTTTTAACAAACTGTTATATGATACAGGCTTTTTGAAATGAAAATGCTGATTAAATAAAATAACCAAGATTGGAGATTTGCTAATGGCTTCAATATCACTTCTAGAATATACCGTTCTTTTAGCCGTAAGTTTTTGTATCTTTTCAGCATCGGTCAAATTTCTTTCTATTTTTTCTACGATTCCTAAAGTTGTAATCATCATGTCATCCTCAGATCTATAAAATAACAGAATATCACCAACTGAAATTTTTCCTGTAATGGCATGTGATAGATAAGCTTTTTTTATAGAATTCCCCTCACTATTTGGATGTAAAGTTAACAAAGTTGTTTGCCTTGTAGGTCTGAAAGAATCATAATCTGGGAATAACATTTTATGGTAATAAGGTATTATCGGAACTAAATGTTTTTTAACTTTTTCACCATCATAATAACTCGGATAATATTTCCTAGATAGTTCTTGAATATCAAAATCCACTAAATCTGTTGTTTTGGGTGCGATAATTGATTTTAAAAAGACTTCTTCATGCCTACTATTCTTTCCTATAAATTCAAATCCAAAACTATTTATTAAAGGAACTAAATAATCATTTTCTTCTGTAAAATGAGTTAAGTATATATATGTAAGATTATTTTGTATTGCATAATCTATTGCCATACTAATTAATCTTTCCCCTAACTTTTTCCCCCTAGCAATCTCTGCAACTTTGAATAGGCAAATCTTTAATATCTTTTCAAAATCTACTGGTGCAATAAAATCAATTTCATTTACTGTTTCAATTTTCGGTATTAGCAAAGCATTAATTCTATTTTTATTATCTGTAAAAGTATAAACATCTCGATCTTGCTTTATAACCTTATTTGGCCACCAATAAGACATAAATTCGGGATAATCATGTTTTAATGTATCAAAAATTGGATCTTCTAAATTTATCTGAAAGCCTTTTTTCTTACAAAAACTTGGTGTAGAATGAATGTCTGTTTTTACAAGATACTCAGAAAAAATCTCAATAGCTTCTCTTGGACTTATTACAGTTTGGAGTCCTAATTTATCAGCTTTATTTATTAATTTTTGATCTTCGGTAATTAAATAATCTACAACATTCCCATATACACAATATAATAGTTCATTATCAATAGTATCATTTTCGTTTTGAGGAATTTCTAACTGATTACAAAAATAATCATCTTTTAAAGCCTCAGGTACAGTTTCTAAAACTATATAAGCTTCAATCTTAGAAAGATTGGCTTTTTGACGTTCAAGATTACAATCTTTTTTAATTTCCTTAATCGATAAGGGATGAATTACTCTTTGATATTGCAAACGCTCTACAATATTATATAAAGTTTGTATGTGCTGTGGGATTTGGTGATAATTTTCTCTTAATATTAAAATATTAGTATCCAATAATAATCGCATGTGTTCATAATACTACACTATTCATTATTTGTAAATGATAATTTCCCCCTAAATAATAAACAGGAGATTTTTATGTATTATTTTCCAAACCTTGATGAACAAACACGATTGAATATGGTTAGCGAACTTAATAGAGATATTTGCGCAGGCTTATTCTACAAACCTGTATCTTTGAACTCATCATGCCTGCTAAGTTACAAAAGATTATTGCGCGACTGTTTTGAGGGTGGAACACCCGAAACCTTAACTCAAAAACTTACACATAGCTTCTTCCGTGAAAAAGACAGAAACGGACGAAAAATTCCTACTAACATTGCTCAAGCTCTTGCATTCAGTGACTTTAATCGTTACTACATTAGAGCCTTACTTTTGCGAGCAATTAGTGAAAACAAAAGTCTTTATGTTTATAGAGCTAAACAATCTCTTAACGAACGTCAAAAGTCAAAGCTGGCTGTTAACAAGCTATACAGTGACAAACACATTATCTTAGAATTGCTGAAAATCTTTAGAGATTTCCGCTTGTTATTCAATGTGAAACCTCAACCAGAACTCCTAAAGCCAAACTCTGGGCTTAGCCTTAGGTTCGTTGGGCAAAATGCTGAAAGGCAAAGCTATGAGTTCTAACAAAAATTTTTCAAGAATTGCTCGAATTTCTACAAGCCATATTATGCTGAAAACTTTTCTAACAACTATCAACAATTACAGAGAAAATCTTTTTACTTTAACTCTTTGTATGACATCAAAATTTTATGAAAAAAGCGAATTTCATCTAATGTTGAATGCTCAAAAATTCTATTTATATCTTCTAACAACTCTTTTTTTGTTTTCAAATGACCAAAATCAAATAAATCCTGAATATCAACATTCAGCGCTTGAATAATTTTATTCAAACTATCGTCTTTTGGAAGATGTACCCCTTTTTCAATTTTACTCAAGTTAGTGGCTTCCATATCAATCAATTCAGCAAGTTCAACTTGTTTCATATTTCTTGCTTCTCGTAGTTCTTTTATGCGTTTTCCAACTTGTGTACTTAATGTAGACATGTTCACCTCTTACATTAAGTATACTTTATTATTATTGTCATAAAAAGATTAAAATGTGTCAATATCATACACAAAAATGATTGACTTATTATCACAAATGATTATATACTTATCATTAATAAATACTTTCTTGTTTTAACACTAAAAAGGAACGTTCATGCCTAAGCCAATCATAAATAATAAAAGTCATACTTCTTTCGAAAAACTATCATTTATTGAAATGGATACTTTCAAGAATCCTGAACTAGCTTTTAGACAAAAACGCCCACAAAGTTACTTAAATCTTATGAAAAATTTAGATGTTAATGGTGCCAAAATATCAGAAGATAAACTTAACGAAATTATTAATGAATTACGTAATACTGTACCTCAAATCTCTCTTGATGAAACTTTCTTAGGTGTTTTAGGAAAATGTTATTTAGGAATTGGTTATGATGTGCATACTTTAAGTAAAAGTATTATCTTTGGAATGGATGAGGCTACACACGAATTAGGTTATGGACGAATGATTCTAAAGCATTTCAAAATAGGAGAAAATTTACCAACAGAATTAGAAAGAGCCAGAAATTTGGCGAGCAATCCAAATTATCAATTTGTTGAAGTTTATAGCAATAAAATTATTGCGGTTTTAGCTGATGGAAATGTAGCAATCATAAAAAAATAGAGAGGAAAAAGTGTCTGAAAATACTATTGATGATTTAAAAAATGAAATGCATAATACTCAAAGTGAAATGCATACCATTACGGCACTTATGAGTGAAGAATTTACTCGTTTACACGCTAAAATTGATGAAGTTGACCATGAAGTTACATTAACGAATAAAAATGTCTTAGAAACTCGAAAAGATTTAGTTACTTTTACAATAAGATTTGAAGCTTTTGTTCAACAAATTGAGCGAGAAAACGCTCTAACACATGCACAAGTAGATGTTGTAATGTTAAACCAAGAAATAGAGAAAAAATTTGGGATTTATGACAAGGTTCGAAGAGTTTTATTAGGCATTTTACAATCAGTTGATACTGGATTAGTTAGCAAAAATGCAATAACTAATGCAACTGAGAATTTAATGTTAGGAACGCCAAACTATTGGCTTACACCATCTCTTGTTGCACTTGCTGCTTGGATAAGAAATAACAAACCTCTTGCAGAAAAAGCTCTAAACGAAGGTCTAAAAAGAAATTTGATAAAGACAGAACTAATGTTTACTTTAATCAATAACAGATTAAAACGAAACAATGCGAGTTTTATGTGGTTAAGTAAATATTTTGAGACACAAACGCCATTTGAAATGCCACAAGAAACATTGGTATTACTTGGAGCTTATGCGGACGGAGTTTTTGGACCAGATTCCCATGGCATTTGTAGAAAGCAAATTGAACATTGGGTTCAATTGTTATCACAAGATAGTGAAAGGGTTAAATCTCTTGAAGAAACTTGGTTAAACAAAATCAAGTTATTAGAAATTGATAAAGATACAACACCGTTTAAATATTTATCTTCTAACTGTGTTGAATGGACAAGACTTAGACAACTCTTAGAAGCTGCGAAAAAACAAAAAACACTATTACAATACTTAAAAAGCATAATTGAAGCAAAAGATATTCAAAAAAGCTATGTAACAGAACTGGATGACTTGTTATTTAAGCTAGTAAATGAATATGATACGGATGAATTTGAGTTAAAAAAGAAAAAAACTTTGGCAGAGTTAATTATCAAATACGAGGGAGATAAGGAAAAAGCTCAACAAGATTTTGATACAAATGTAATCATTTTATTTAAAGAAAAAGTTTCATTTTTTGACATTCTAGTTAATTCAGTAAATAAAACAGAAATGTCGCCAATACTTAGAAGACTTTCCTTACTATTTATGAAAGAATGGATATTAAATGCACATCACGATTTCACCGCAGAGTATAGATTAGGCTATCTATCAAATATCACAATACAAATTGGCGACTGGCATGCATCAACCAAAGATGGATCTAATGTTAACGAATTGATAGAAAAATACAAACAATACTTACAGGATAATTACAATAAAATTATGGGCGAAATTCGTGGTTCTATAATAACTAGAGGTATTTTTCTTATACTCTGCTCTATATGGATGCTATTTTCATCATTTAGTAGTCCTGCGGTTTTTATTAGTAGTATGTTTGGTTTTGCACTAATAAAAAGTATAATTAATTTTTTCAAGACACGATCTCAGCTTAAAGAAGAAATGCGACAAAAGAATGAAGCTGCAAAACAAACATGTCATGCGTTTTGTGCCGAGTATGTCGATTGGCAAAAAGCCTATAAAGAAGCAGACAAAGTTACTAATGATGTTCAAAACTATCTTAAAAGATTCACAACTGAAGAATTTTCTGCAAACAGTACAGGACGCAAAATTATTAATAAGATATAGGTGAATTTATGGAAGAAAATAAAAATACAAACGTTAATCAAAACAAAATTCAAGATAACAAACCGGAATTCACTAGAAATGAAAAAATTGCGGTAAAATTCCCTGATTGGGATTTATTACCACCAGAATTATTAGTAAAAAGGAACTTATATGAAACCTAAAATTTATGCAGATTGGTGTAATATTTTTGACAAAATCGAAACTTGGGAAATCGGACATATAGACGAAGTCTTGCTTTCTGATATGGAAAAAGGTACGATTGATTGGGTTGATGGTGTTTCGCAAAGAATTACTTTAAGACTAATTGTCTTAGTCAATAAAAGATTACAAAATCTTTGTAATTTTTACAATAAAAGAATAGCAATGTTATACAATCCATTTGATTTAACAAATTTATTGATAATCTTTCGTAAAGAACTTATATTTCTCAAGCGTTTAAATGATTTACCTATATTACCAGAAGATACAAGGAAAGGTTTAGTTGAAGACATAATAAATTATGCCAAAAAAGTTCAACAATCGTTAGAAGATAATGCTAAAAATGATTTATCTGGAGAACTCAAAAGGGTTATTAATAGTTATAGGATAGACAATATTTAGAGGTATAAAATAGTGAGTAGTGTTAAAGATTTTTCAAACAAAGTAAAACGATATTTGATTGCAAGAATACCATTTATTTCAATTAATTCAATAGAAAGGGCAAGGGTTCTTGATATTTTTACGAAATTGAATGAAGAACTGCATTTGCCAATATATGTACACACTCTTTCTAAGGGTATTATCGATTTATCCTCAAATAATCTTGTTAATGAGGACAAATCAATAGTAGGAGCTTTAGATTTTATAAGCCAACAAATATCACAACGCCAAAATTTAACATTTATTCTAACAGAAGTTACCGATATTCAAGATGATTCTATAACTGCAAGACATTTTCTTGATCTGGTAACTTTAGCTGAAGAACGTGGGGCTGTAATTATTGTCATAAACAATAATCCGATTTGGAAACAGTTACAACGACTGGGAATGTCATTAGAACTTGACTTACTCGATGAAGATGAAGTTTATACAATCATAAAAGATAGTATTAAGCCATATCAGAATAGCGTTTCACTTGAATGGGATAATACTGATTATAAACAAGTCGCAAGTATTCTAACGGGATTAAGTAAAATTGAAATTCAAAATATAGTTGCTACACTAATTGCAAAAAGAGAGATTAAAAAATCTGATATAACTGAAATCGTCACAATTAAAGATAGTATGTTCTCAAATATATCAGGTTTAGAAAAAATCCATTGTTCTGAAAACGATATTAATGTTGGTGGATTAAAAGGGTTAAAGTGTTGGTTAGATAATAAAAAAAGCCTTTTGTCACCTGAAAAGAAAGAAGTTTTAAAATCACGTAATATAAGATTACCACGTGGAGTATTACTCGTTGGCGTTCCAGGTTGCGGTAAAAGTTTACTGGCTAAATTTATTGCAAGTAACTGGCAATTACCTTTATATAGACTTGATTTTGCAACCATTCAGGGTATGTATGTAGGGCAATCTGAAAATAGATTAAAAGATGCTTTATCATTAGCAGAAACGGTTTCTCCGTGTATACTATGGATTGACGAAATTGAAAAAGGTCTTGTTGGAGCACAAGGCATGGATTCCAGTGGAGTTTCAACAAGAATGGTTGGTCAGTTTTTATTCTGGTTACAAGAATCTCTAAAATTTGTATTTGTCGTTGCAACGGCAAATGATGTTTCAAAGCTACCACCTGAATTATTAAGAAAAGGACGTTTTGACGAACTGTTTTTTGTAGATTTGCCTAATGAAACAGAACGTAAAGATATCCTTGATATTTATTGCAAAAAATTTCTTAGAAAAAATTTTAAAGAAGATGTCTTAATGAAATTAGTATCATTAACAGAAGGTTTTTCAGGCGCAGATATTGAATCAACCATTAAAGAAATTGCTTACAAAACAATAACCTCAACAGAGGAACAACTGTCAATGCAAACAATCGTTTCTAATTTCAAAAATGTTGTACCATTATCAAGAACTAATCCTGAAAAAATTGAAACTATAAGACAATGGGGAAAAGAACGAGCTATCCCTGCTTCCGGTAAATTCTCATCTGAAACAGATAGTGAAAATACTGGACGTAAGGTATTAATCTAGTTTTTATGGTTTATTTGTTCAATAACCATGTCCAAATCTTCTTTATATATTCCATTAAAATATGTAAAGTAATCAACAATTTTGTCATCTTTGTCAGTCCAAATTTCTTGCAATTTTTTCTTTAGAGTAAGGCTACCGCTTAATTCACAAGCTATTTCATAAATTAAATTCCAGTCAGGAATATCAAATTCAACATTTACTATTGAGCGTAGTTTTTCATTCTGTAATCTAACAAAATGATTTCTATGAGTATATTTAATATAGAGTATTTTGTGTCGGAACTTTAATAAAATTATTAATGTTTTAACATTAAACCCACCGCTAGCATATTGATTTTTCAAGGAAATATTAATAATATGTATATTATCGAATTCTACATTCAAGCTATTAATATCATCGGGTGAAATTTCTTTTGAATTTTCACCTTTAAAAATAAGAAAAATATTATCTTCCTTAAAATCGCATAAATATTTTCCATTGAAATTATTTATGTCTTTTTCGTATTGTTCTAAACTCTCAAAATGCCCTTTTTCTTTAAAAATCATGACTTCACATCTTAAACAAAAAATATTCCATAATTTATCACAATCACTTAATGTTTTATCACCTAAGCATTTGCATAATATATATACTAAAATATCTTTATCCTTTTCCGTTATTTGCAGATTAAAAAGTTCATCATTTTGGTTTTTAACTTTTAATTTCTCGTATGATAATAAATCGTTCAAAGCTATATTATCAAGCTCCACAAAATAATGAGTTGAAAAATTACTCATCAAAAAGCACCTCAAACAAACACAATTCTGACTTAATAGAATCTTTTTTAACTGCATAAACAATTAAAGGTTGTAAGTCTTTCATATTTTCCCTTGCAAATCTCTGGAATTGTTTCCAATTCAGGATTCGTTTTTCAATTTTATAAAAAGCCTGCGCCTCTGAATCTATAATATTATCATTTTCATCACGATTTAAAACTTCATCCCAAACATAGCCTTCACTTTCTTTATCAACAAAACTATTGATTAACCTAAGATTGTGTTGGTAATATCTTTTTGCGAAATCAGAAGAAAATTCAGTACAGGTTTTACCACATATTTTACATTTATATCGTGGCTTTCTTTTTGGTGTAAAAGCAAAGAGAGACCATTCATGTTTATGGCCGTCTATATTCCCTTCAATAAACTTTTTATGTCTTGATTTCATAATTTTCACACTAATGTGAAATACTGTGTACCATAAAAACTAATCCTGGTCAAGATATTCCCGAAATATAATTTTATGAAATCACGAGTTTAAAAAACATCCCAAATTTTGTAATATATATATATCAACCGCAAGGCAACCAGCACATTGACAACTGAATACAGAAAAGTCGAACTTTAGTTCATAGAAAGTAGAAATTAAAGAAAGGGGGACACATGGAACAAGAAAACAAAAAAACTTCCGTTCCGCATTCAGACAGCAGCTGAACAGAACAACAAAAACAAGAGATTAAACAGCTAATAAAAATCATTATACAAACAATGCTAAAGCTCTAAATTTATTGCAATAACAATTATTAAAGGAGGAAAGAAAAATGAAAAGAAATACAATAAAATTAGGTCCAGTACCCATAGAAGAATTAATCGAAATGATACCAGAATCATTAAAGAGCACATACAAGAATTTACCATATATAAACTTAGAAAAAGCAAAGGATAGATATAGGTATAAGATTAATTGAAATCAAGCAAGTAGCATTACACAATTTTATGTTAGTACAATGCTTGCGAATTATTCGGCAAAAGACTTGAAACAGAATTATGTTACAATAGAGATACCTGAAGCATTAGTTCCTTGTATGAGCTATATTAATCAATTAAATCTCACATTTAGAAAAGGAAACTCCGTTTTTGCTATAACAATAGACTGTTACCGTATCTTAACAGTTAGGTATCTAGGTAACGTATTTCAAGAAAGTTTGACGTGGTTCTATGATATAAAAGACATTCTATGCACAGAAGGTGTCGTTAAAGATAAAAATTATTGTAAATTTTGGAATATTAGTGACGACTATAGGGAAATATAATTACTTAATATCACATAAGAAATAATAGCATAAGATACAAGAGGGTATTAACCCTCTTGTTTTTAAGGAGTAAAAATGACAAAATATATAACTAATAAAAATAATTGTTTGCATTACTGTTTTGTTGATAAAAACAATAATGAACAGTGTGAGAAAATCGCGAATTATAGTATCGAAATGCTTTTTACACTTGAGCGGACGAATTCAAGCAAAAACAAGTATCAAAAAGTTGAAAGTAGTGTTTTGCGACTGCGCAAAGCAGACAAACCGAATATTTCCTATATCAAAATCCTGAACGGCGAAGATGAAAGCGACAGAAAACTTTTCTTTAAAGCTTTACATCAGAATACTGTTGGTTTATTTGAAATATTTGACAACAAAAAATATCTGTTGCTCTTGCAAATGCTCTACAACAATCAAAAAACCGTCAAGATTTATCAAAATTTTGGCTATCAGCCAGCAGAAAATATATTTGTTACAGGCAACAAAATTTTCAACCATTCAACAAATACTTTAGAGAGATATCCGAAATTGCCTGATTATATTTGACTTACAGATGAAGAAAAACTCCAAATTCTCTCTGCAAACGAAAATATTCCGATAATTTCTCAAGTCGATTGTCCTAAAATCATAATGAAAGAATTTTTCAGAGAAATCGTTAAGGTTTTTAATTATGCACCAGCGCTAATGGCAATCGCAGTCACTATTGCAGTTGCATTTTGGGACATTTTTATCTCAAAAGCGCAAGGATTTCCATACGTAATTTTCTATGGCGACTCAAACGCAGGAAAATCAACAATTGTTCGATTTTTAGCAGCAATTTTCGGGTTTGGCAACTCTACAAAGCTGACAAGCGGAACATCTACAATGGTTGCATTAAGAGCAGAGCTTGAACATTACAATAATATCCCCGTTTTTATTGAGGAACTTGATAAAAAACGGATTGATAATATTGAAGATTTAGGCAAAGATAGTTTCTCTGCCACACCAAGGAAAAAATCATCAAAAGACAACAAAGAAATCGTAACCGAAATTAACACAACATTTTGTGCGGCAACTAATCATTTCTTTGAAAACATGACTTTTGCGAATTTTTCAAGGTTTATACCTGTCAATTTAACCACAGGACAATTTGACCTAACAGATTTTCAATATCACCATTCATCGAGTAAGTTAGAAAAATTATCCTGTTTTCTACCAGAGATTTTATCTTATAGAGATAAAATCTTTTCTATTTATGAGCAGGAATACAAAATAGCTCAAAAATACTGCAATCACGCAAGGATTTGCAACAATGCGGCTATTGGTATGGCTATGTGGACAGCTATAAATACCATTTTAGATGAAAAACTTGTTGATACGGAAGTTTTAGCAAAAGATTATCTAAAATATTTTGAACAATATCTTGATACCGAAACAAAGTATTGCGATATTTTCCTAGCTGATGTTTATAGCTTATTCAACAAAGAAGAACTCATATATGACAGAGATTTTGTGATAACCAAAAACAAGTATTTAAGGATAAATCTTAAAAAATACTGTGACATCTATAACAGCACACACGAAAATACAAAACTTAATACCAGAGAACTTAGGTTAAAGCTCAACAACGACAAACGAATAATATCATTAGTGGCAACAGATATAAAACCTATTGGAAAAGCTATTAAAATAGATATTTCAGAACATGAAACACTCTTAAATATCAAAGACAGAATACCAGAACTAAAGGAGCATGACGATTATGAAGACTAAACGAAAAATTGCTGATGTATATATACGGTTATCAACTAAAAAACAGGAAGACGGTATGTCAAAAGAAACACAAGAGAAAGAGTGCCAAAAATATTGTGAAGAACACGGAATATTTTTAAGAAAAATCTATTACGAAAACAAAAGCGGAATTACACCATATAACAGACCCGTTTTTTATGAGATGATTGCAAACCAGCAAACAAAAGACAAAGCTGACATAATTATTTGTTTCTGTGCTAATCGCTTAACAAGAAATCACGTCGATTTTTATCCGATTAAAAGTCTTGTTGATGACCACGGAACAAAGATTATCTTTGTCAAAGAGAATATTACGATAGAAAAGCCCTTTAAGGCTCACGAAGAATTTTTAATTGACATAATCGTTGCCAGTTCAAAATTCGAGGTTAACCACATGAATGAAATTCGTAAAAAAGGGCTTATCGAAAGAGCCAAAACAGGAATAAAACCAACAAAAATGCCTTATGGATATAAAATGCTAAAGAGAAAAGTTGTTATTATCCCTGAACAGGCAATTTTTGTTAAAAAGGCATTTGAATTATACTCAAGTGGTAAATATTCTCTTGCAACTTTGCCCAATGAACTATACGAGCAAGGTTTTAAGTATAAGTTACAGGCTGATGGGAAAATTCCTAAAGCAACACTTGCTTGTATGCTAAAAAATATGTTCTATACCGGATTTTATACATATCCAGGTGTGGAAAATATCATAAAGGGTAAACATAAGCCGATTATTGAACAAGATTTATACAATTGAGTTCAAAAGGTTTTCAAGTCTGTTACCCCTGAGAACCGTCAAAAACGACATTTTTTGTATTCAAATATGATTACACTCCAAGAAACTGGCAACTTAATGGTAGGTGAACTCAAAAAAGGTAAATATGTATATTACACCGCATTTGATAACAACAAAAAACGACACAGCATAAATGAAACAGTCGTTACAGATACTATCTTAAATTACTTCAAAGAAATTCGGCTCAGTTTAATACCTAAAGATATTGTTAACGAAGTCATAAAGGAAGAATTAGAACCTTTGAAAAAGCAATATTCTACTTTAAAGCGTAACAAAAGCCGTAAATTTCACAAAAAACTACAACTTATCGACCATATTAAGACATTAGGTTTTAATGATGAAGATTTCATTATTGATGAGTTGAAAAATATCCAAAACCTTTACTACGACTTGCCTGAAAGGGTTGAGCAGCTAGAAAATAAAATCAAAAACCTTACACTAAATTGTCAGAATATTATGAAAAAACGACTTTACGACGTTTTTATTCAAATGAACATTGAAAATCAACGCAAAACTATTGAACTTGTAAAAAATAAACTTGAAGTTCAAGACAAACGGGTAAAACTTACGTTTAAACCTACTTTTCGTAAAATTCGACAACGATAATTTATATATATCTGAATTTCTAAACCGCACCTAAAGTGCGGTTTTTCTTGTATATAAGCACAAACACTTTACTTCCTTGGAAAACGAGTAAAAATTAAAAACAAATTTTTCAGATTATTCAAGGAGTTCAGATATGCTAAACAAAAAAGTTGTGATTTATGCCAGAGTTTCCAGCAGGGAACAAGAGCGCGAGGGATTTTCTATTCCGGCGCAGTTAAAATTATTACGTGGTTACGCAATGAAAAACGGATTTGAAATCGTAAAAGAGTATTCAGACGCCGAAACAGCCAAGAAGGCAGGTAGGACAAATTACAATCTTATGCTTGACTTCCTTAAATCCAATCCCGAAGTCAAAACCGTACTTGTCGAAAAGACTGACAGGCTTTACCGCAATTTCAAAGATTACGTTACTCTTGAAGATTACGACCTTGAAGTACATTTAGTCAAAGAGGGTACTATTATTAGTAAAGACTCTAAATCTCATGACAAATTTATCCACGGAATTAAGGTCTTAATGGCTAAGAATTACATAGACAACCTCTCTGAAGAAATCAAAAAAGGATTACACGAGGGGTTGGAAGAGGGTTACTGGCCATTCAATCCACCATATGGCTACAAAAGAGGCGAAAAGAAATGTCTTTACATTGATACAACTAAAGTTTTATTCGTCCAAAGAGCCTTTGAACTCTTTGCTACTGGTCGCTATTCCCTACGAAAACTCGCTGAAAAATTATTTGAAGATGGTTACTACTATTTAAGCTCAAGACCTAAAATTACCCAATGTGTGCTTGAGGGTATGCTAAAAAACGTTATCTATACAGGGCAAATGAAATGCAACGGTATAATTTACCAAGGTAAACATCCCGCTATCGTCAGCTTTGACACCTTTAATAAAACACAACAAGCATTCAAAAAGGTTAATAAGTCAAAAGTACGCAAAAACTTCCATTTTCTCTATCCAGGGCTTGCAAAATGTGCGGTTTGCGGTTATTCAATGTGTGGTGAAGTTCAAAAGAACAATGTTTACTACCGTTGTTCACATCACGACAGACAATGTGTGAACACTTCATACATTTCAGAAAAAGAAATGACATCAGCTTTGCGCAGACATCTTTCAAGAATTGCACTTGACGAAAAATTATTTGAACTCCTCAAATATTCGCTCAATATTAGTCTTAAAGATGAACAGAATTTTCACAAAAAAGAAGTTACACGTATTAATTTAGAAATAGAACAATGCACGGAAATTCTTAAAAAGATGTATATTGATCAAATCAACAAAGTTTTAGACGTAGATTTATGGTTAAACTTCAAAAATGAATACGAAGTCAAGTTGAACAAGCTCAATGCAGAACTGCAAAGATACCAAAATGCTAATGTTGACTATATGCAAACGGGCATGAAACTTCTTGAAATCTGTCACAAAGCAAGTTTACCATACTCGAAACTTTCACCTCAAGAAATTGCACAAATGGTTTGGCAAACATATTCCTCAGTCACAGTTCAAGGAAAAAGCGTCAAACTTAAATTCGCAGAACCCTTTGACACTATTGAAAAGCTCGTTCGTACAGCAAAACAAGGAATTGAAGAATACGGTTATGACAAATTCTTTGAAGTTCTAAAGGAAAGCAAAAACGATTGTATTCAAAGCATTAAAAAAGAGCCATCAGGCTCTATTTCTAATCGTTTCACTTGTATGAAATGGTGGAGAATAGGAGACTCGAACTCCTAACCCCCTGCGTGCAAAGCAGGTGCTCTACCAATTGAGCTAATCCCCCACATCACAAACCCCGTAGGGTTTTGTACTGAGTACATTTCCTATTTTACATGCTGATTTTTTTTTGTAAACCCCTTTTTTATAAAAATTTATTATCTTTTTTTGTAAATTTTTGTTAATTTTTCAAATATCGGAAGTATTATTAATGTTTTTTCGTAAATATGTGTTTTAATAGATATATGAAAAGCAATCGGAGGCTATATGACTAAAAACAAAAATAAATTTACTGAAAGAGAAATCATCGTGCTCACTGAAGTCCTCAAAGGTAAAACTAACAACGAAATCAGCAAAGAATTCTTTGTCACTCTTCACACTGTTAAAGCTCACATACAAAATTTACTCACTAAAACAAAAACCAGACACAGATCTGAACTTATTTCGAAATTCTTTACTCAGGCTTTTGAATTCGAAATCAACTCAAATTCCGTTAATACTATCGCGCAAAAAATGCAATAATTCATTTAATAAAGACATCTCAAAAAATGTGTTAACATAATAAAAAGCGCTTCTTTTAGGGAAGCGCTTGGAATGTTTAATAAACTTTTTTCATTCCGAACAATAGTGTGAAGTGTGTAGTTTGCTTAAAATCGTTTTGGTATCCTCGTTTTAAGCTTTTCCTCGTGTATTTATATAAAGTATTTCGTTTATATAAAATTGATATAAACTGTTTATAAAATCTAAATATCGTTACAATTGTTTACAATATTTTTGCAAAACTATGCAAACCCTGCAAAAAGAGTTAAAATAAGAATAGACAGTTTATTTAAAGGAGAATTATGAAAATTTTACTTTCCAACGATGATGGTATTGCATCTAATGGTATCAGAGCGTTATCAGAGGCGCTTTCAGAAAACCATGAAGTTTATATTGTTGCGCCGGATAGAGAAAGAAGTGCGGCGGGACATTCATTGACATTACACACACCGTTGAGAGTTGAGAAGCTTGACGAACCAGTTTATAAATCAACTGCGACCTGGGTTACTACAGGAACCCCGGGGGATTGCGTTAAAATTGCAATCAACGCTGTTTTAAGTAAAGAGCAGCAGCCGGATTTAGTCATTTCAGGAATTAATCACGGTCCGAACCTTGGCGCTGACATTCTATATTCAGGAACCGTAAGCTGTGCGATGGAGGGTGCAATGCTTGGGGTGCCTAGTATTGCGATGTCGCTTGCCAGTATGCATTGTGAGTATGAAGATTTCAAATTTGCGGCAAAATTTATTGCATCATTTGTTGATAAAAAATTAAAAGATTTTGAGTTTCCGCATAAATGCATTTTGAATGTTAACGTTCCATCAGTTGACGAGGACGACATTGCAGGGATTGCAATTACAAAACTCGGAAAAAAAATGTTTACTGACAACTATGAAAAACGTGTTGATCCGAGAGGTAAAGTTTACTATTGGATGGCGGGTGAGTTAATCAATGAGCCGACCAATTCAAACACAGATATTGCGGCTGTTCGAGATAATAAAATTTCTATCACGCCGGTTACTTATGAGATGACCCATTTTGCACTTATGAATGATTTAGAAGACATTTTGTGCAAAGATCAAGCCTGCAACTGGTTCTAGGAAGTAAACATCGATGGTAAAGGTTAAATCAAAATGGGTTTGTCAAAATTGCGGATACGAAACAGCGGGATACCTTGGAAAGTGTCCCGAGTGTTTGCAATGGGGAACTTTTCAGGAAGAAGTTTCCTCGCCGGTAAAAGAATTAAACAATTGTGTTCTGGATGAATTTATCAACAAAGAGAAATCCATTCCATTGAACGACATAGAACTTGGGCAAGAGGTAAGGATTAGCACTAATATTTCGGAATTCGACCGAATACTTGGCGGCGGCTTTGTAAAGGGTTCACTGGTGCTTCTTGCCGGCGATCCGGGGATTGGTAAGTCAACTATACTTTTGCAGACAAGCGGTGAGTTGTGCAAATCCGGCAAAAAAGTTTTATACGTTTCGGCGGAAGAAAGCGCAAGCCAGTTGAAGCTTCGCGCCCAAAGGCTCGACGTTAACCCTGAAAATCTTCTAATTTATCCTCAAACGTTAATGGAGAAGATTAAGGCTGAGATTGACGATGTTAAGCCTGATTTTATAATGGTTGACAGTATTCAGGCGATTTATTCGCAGAACATTTCGGGTTCAATCGGAAGCGTTTCACAAATTCGCGAGTGCTGCAATTTATTAATGTATATCGCAAAAACAAAGGGGATTACTGTTGTAATCGTCGGCCATGTGACAAAGGATGGAAACATTGCAGGGCCAAAGGTTCTGGAACACATGGTCGATACGGTTATTTATTTTGAGGGAGACAAATACAAGTCATACAGAATTTTGCGTTCGATAAAGAACCGTTTTGGCAACACATCTGAGGTTGGAATTTTTGAAATGCACGCGCTTGGCTTGAAAGAGGTCAAGAACCCTAACGAACTATTTTTGAATGAACGTTCACAGGTTTCGACGCCGGGGAGCGCGATTATCGTCACGAACGAAGGAACGCGGCCATTACTGGTCGAAATTCAGGCGCTTGTTGGAACGACATCGTACCCGAGCCCGAGGAGAGTGACAAACGGGGTTGATTTAAGCCGTTTGCATCAAATTCTTGCGGTTCTTGAAAAACGTGTCGGCCTGAACTTATCCAAACAGGATGTATATGTTAACGTAATGGGCGGGATTGAGGTTGATGAACCTAGTGCAGATTTAGGTATTGCGCTTGCGATTGCGACTTGCGCAAATGATATTGTTGTCGACAGTCAGACTGTAATCATTGGCGAAATCGGATTATCAGGTGAAATTCACCCTGTTGACAATATCGAGAAACGATTAAATGAAGCTATTGCTTCAGGGTTCAAAAAGGCGATTATTCCTTATGCAAATAAGGTTAAAAACGATAAAATAGAAATTGTGCCTGTCAAAAAACTTATGGATGCAATAAAATTCAGCACATCAATATTTTAGAATAAAAAAGCCTCTCTTTCGAGAGGCATTTTTATTCTAAACTTCTTCTGGAGTTTCAGGAGCTTCGTCAGTTCTGATAGAAGCTTTGTCGGAGCCGACTGCTTTATCTTTGAACTTTTTAACCTGTCTGTCGAGCTTATCAGCAAGCAAGTCAATACTTGCATACATAGATTCTGCTGATTCTTCGCAGTGTACAACGCCTGTAACCATTTTACATGATACTTCGGCAACATGACGACCTGAAGCTGCAGGGTTTTTAATTACTGACAACACAACTTCAATTCCTTGAATTTGGTCGTAGTGGTTGGCTACTTTGCCAAATTTTTCTCTTACATAAGCTTTGATAGCATCTGTAATTTCGATGTTTCTTCCGTTAACGTAAATGTGCATGAATGCCTCCTATCATATACTACCATTTTAATTATAGCATACATAAGGAAAAATTTAAAGAGGCCGAAAGAAATTTACTCTTCGATTAAGAATTGTTGTAATTCAACGTTAGGAGTACCGATAACTCTGACCAATTCTAAAACAGAGGCTTTCATCTGGCATTTTTGCGACGAACTACTAAAGAAATCTTTGTAAAAGCAGCCTTCGCAATTACATCCTCTTTTATAACATTCCAAAGCTGTTTGAGTCCATCTTCTGACAGCTACAGCTCTTCCCATATCCCTACTTCTAAACAACTTATTATCTCCCACGATTATCTTTACACACGGCTCAAATCATCCCCATCGGAAGAGCCTTTGTTTTCAAGGGTTCATGCCCCTATATTTACATTATAAAAAATCCCCATGTTTTTTCAAGCGTCAAACATGTGATTGTGAATATTTGTAACAGAAGCAAGAAGGTCAATAATTACAAGGGGTTTGACGATATCAACATGCTCAAAGCTTACTGCCATCATGGTTTCCATGATTTTTATCATGCAAACGCATGGGGGGCATGGGTTTCGCCCCGTTTTTTACAACATTAAGAATTGTAAATTTTTGACTTTTTTACAATAAGGTTAGCGGAAATAAACGCCGTCACCGGAACACATGCAAGAATTGCAATACTTCCGATGAGTGCAGAGGCGACTTCTGTTGCGACTTGATTTAGGTTAAAGAATTTTTGCAAATCAATACTTGAAGAGAGCAGCACAAGCGGCAAAGACGCGCCGAGATAGACTAAAATCAAAGTATTTGACATTGTACCGATGATATCGCGGCCAACATTCATGCCTGATTTAAAAAGTTGACGGACAGAAAGGGTCGGATCAGTGAGATAAACTTCGTTTATTGTGCTTGCGATAGAAACCCCGACATCCATCAACGCTCCAAGCGCAGAGAGGATAATAGTTGCCGCAAGAATGCCCTTCATATTCAAATCAGGCCTTACAGAGTGCAAAAACATGTTATCTTCGCTCACGAACCCTGTAAGGTGCGCAATTCCAATAGTAAAAACTGCCATCATGCCGGCAATTAAAAGACTGGAAACAGTTCCAAGGATTGCAGACGTACTTTTGTAATTAATTCCTGCGACAAGATAAATTGTAAGAATTGTTGATAAAATTCCGACTAGCAAAACTGAAAATATCGGCGAAATCCCGTGAAGCACCATAGGCATCATAACAGAAAATATCAGAAGAACAGTAAAAACTATTGATAACAAGGCTCTAACGCCTTTCTTTTTCCCTATAAGTATAATTAGCGCCGAGAAAATTCCAGCCAAAAGCCAAAGCGCACCATCACGTCGTATATCAGTAATAAAAAAATCTACATCATCGGCATCAACAACAAAATCACTTTGCGGTTCAACGTGAACAACCACTTTATCACCCTGCTTCAAGACAATATCATAATAAGGGTTCCCGCTGATAATATTTTCCACTGTGCGCTTTTCACCTTTAAATTGGCCCGAAAGAATTTCGAGTTGAACATCTTGTCTTATTGCTTCAACATTGTTTTGCTGAACATTCTGAGTCTGAACTTCACGAACAACACCCGTCACAGAGGGGAGAAAGACTTCTGCACATGCCGGAAGTAACGTAAAACAAATTAAAATCAAAGATAAAATAAACTTTTTCACGCCTTCACCTCTAATATTCTAATCATCTCGTATAAAACCTGATTGTAAGGCGTAGGAATTCCATGTTTTTTGCCAAGTTGAATTACGGTTCCCGCAAAAATATCAAGTTCGGTTTTCTTTCCTGCGTCGATATCCTGCCACATAGAAGTTCTGCCATCAGCAACCATTGTGGAAAGCGCCTTGAAAACATCCTCTTCTAAATTCTGCCAGCCCTCAACACCCTCTGCCCGCGCAAGTTCTACAACTTCCTGCAAAATATTATGCGCAAAGCTATGAAATTCCTTACTTTTTTGCATATCACCAAACGTAAGTTTTAAAATGCAAGAGGATTGGTTAGAAATGATATTTAAGCCATATTTAAGCCATTTTGAATACTTGATATTTTCAGGGTTGTCAAAATCAATTCCCGCACGCGTGAAGAATTCAGCAACCAGAGCGCTATTATCCCTTAAATTCACCTCTAACTTTTCACCAATATCCAATTGCGGAAGTGCCTCAGGCAAGCCGCCAAAGACTATTTTCCCGATACCATCCTGAACGACTTCATTTCCGACCCGCATAGCGCTATGACCGATAAAGTAACCGTAAAGTGTGCGTTCCCAGCCGTAAACTTCTGCAATCTTTTCTTCTGCAGAAATCCCGTTTATCAACGGCAAAATTATAGTATTTTCATCGACAAAATTGCGCAAATTCTCTAACACTGCATCCAGCCCGTCCATTTTTGTCGCAATCAAAACTAAATCGGCCTTATAATCTTTTCTATCCGGCAAAATATAATCAAAAAATCTCTCTTCACCGTTCATTTTGAGCGGCGTTTCGGTATAACGGCGCAAGCGTTCCTCATCAACCAGAACCTTCAAACATTCCGGTGAATAATCCTGCAACTTACACGCATAAGTCAAACCAACCGCGCCTATCCCACATAATAAAACATTTTTAATCATTTCTTGATTATAGCATATCGCCTAAACTTTTAAAAAATTGTTACAAATTTCAAAAATTAGTCAATCCTGTGTGCGAAAATAACTTTATATCTATGTGTGTAGTAAAAATTAGTGTACGTGTGTATGGGTGGAAATTTCTTTGGCCTGAATGTCGTAAAGCATTTGGGGGCAAATGGTTTATATTCAACGCAGCGGATTAATAACAATCCGTATATGAATTTCGGGCAAGGCCAACTTGAGCGAGATACTTTTGAATACAACTCCAACTCACTTGGGCGCTATACTTCAGAAGCAAGTCTTGCACAGCGACTGAAAACAAATCCTAAAATCCGCGAAATTCTTCGTCAAAACGGTATGAAAGCCGAGTTGAATATGGAAAACCTTCGCACGCTTCTTGCAGGCCATGCAAAAGACACGCAGAAAATTGCTGACGGAATTTATGACCATCTTCCTGTGGCTTTAAAATATGAAGTTAACCAAAAATCGCTCTCAGACGCCTGCTATCTTCACGACGTCGGCAAAGCGCTGATTCCTGACGAAATACTAAATAAACCGGCACGCCTTACACCGGAAGAAGAAAAAATCATGCACACACATTCAGAATTGAGTTACGAGCTTTTAAAAGGCACAGATATCAATCCGAAAACCCTTGATTTAATCAAATACCACCACCAGAACCCACTCGGAAGCGGTTATCCTCAAGCGAAACCCGATTTCAACGCTGACGTAACGCTTCAAATTCTATCCGCAGCAGATAAATATTCAGCACTAACGGAAAAACGTTCTTACAAAGAACCTCTTTTACCTGAAAAAGCGCTAGGCATAATGTATAAAGATGTAAAAGAGGGTAAAATACATCCGTTTGTGTTTAAAGCACTCGTCGCACACGTACGCGCACAATCACCGATGCCGCAGGCTGTTTAATCTTAAAAGCAGTTCTCCGCCGTTTCCGGCCCGCTGAGCCGCGGCCCGCGCACGGCTGCGCTGTCTAATACGTCACTCACAAGACTTGCTCACGTTCCTTATCGCAAGTCTTGCTCGGACATAAAATTTTATGCTATAATCGAACCATGGAAAAAGGTTTATTTATAACATTTGAGGGTTGCGACGGCTGTGGAAAAACAACACAATTAGAGCTTTTAGCACAATATTTACAAGAGCACGGGTATTCTGTTCTAACAACACGCGAACCGGGGGCTAAGGGATTAGGCACAAAGTTACGCGAAATTTTATTGAATTATGACGGTGAGGTTTCTTCTAACTGCGAATCTTTTCTGTTTCTGGCTGACAGAGCGCAGCACATCGACACTATCGTAAAACCTGCCATTAATGCAGGCAAAATTGTTCTTTGCGACCGCCACATTGATTCAACGATTGCGTATCAAGGTTATGGACGTGGAATTGACCACGAGCACCTCGCTTATCTAAACGACCTTGCAACAAGCGGCCTCAAACCCGATTTAACATTGTTGTTTGACGTTGACACAGAAACCTCAATGCAACGTGTGGGTAAAAATAAAGACCGTATGGAAAGCGCGGGGATTGAGTTTCAGGAAAAAGTTCGCCGTGGATATTTGGAACTCGCTAAATCCGAACCAAATCGCATAAAAGTTTTGGATTCCCGCAAGTCAATCGAACAACTTCATCAGGAAGTTTTAACTATTTTTTCTTGTTTTTCAAAAACAGAATAAGCGGCAGTGCAATAAATGCAACGAGGCTCAACACCAGAAATGCGTCATAAAAAGCGCTTAATTGTGCCTGCTTTAAAAGCTGTCTATAAATCAAAGCATTTGCTTTTTGACCTGCCACGTAAGGCGCAAAATAAGTCATAAATTTCGCTTTAAGCATCATAAGACGTGTATAAAATTCTAAATCTGTAACCCCGACATTATGAGTCAAATAGGTCTGATGAACCTGCGAAACACGCATTATAAACGCTGTTGAAATAGAAGTTGCTATCGCGGTACAAGCACATTTAAAAAGACTGTGAAGTCCTGCACCATCAGGAGTTTTACGTTTTGAAAGTGTTGCAAAACACATCGCACTCATTGGAATAAATGTGAACGCAATACCAAACCCAAAAAGCAAATTTATAAACTGAACACATTCAAGCGAAGTTTCTAACGTCATATTTGAGAACATAAAAGTTGTTGACCCCAAAATTGTCAAACCGATTGCAATTAAAATTCTATTGTCCACAATATCAGCAAGTTTTCCTACTATCGGAAGCATTATGGCACAAGAAATTACACGCGGAAATACAGAGAGTCCGGAAAGATAAGCATTATACCCCAACAACCCCTGTACGAACTTTGGAACAAGCAAAATTGAAGAAAAAAGCATTACATTTACAACAACCCCAATCATTGTGCCAAAAAGGAGATTTGTATTTTTTAAAACACGAATATTTACAAACGGATTTTTATATTCAAGTTCCCAAACAAAAAAGAAAATCATTGCAAAAAGTGAAAATCCGGCAAGCCAACAAACCCACGTTTCATCAAACCAATTGAATTGTTCCCCTTTATCAAGCACAACCTGCATACTTCCAAACCACAAAAGAATTGCCAAAAAACCAACAATATCAAAATTCGTCTTGTTTTTTGGAGCCTGAAATTTTTCTTTAATAAAAAATTTCACAAGTAAAATAGAAATCAAACAGAACGGCAGGTTAACTATAAAAACCCACTGCCACGAATAGTTTTCGGTCAAAAAGCCACCCAAAAGGGGGCCAATCAACGGGGATAATATAACAGCAAATCCAAAAAGCCCCATTGCCGTACCACGTTTTTCCGGTGGAAACGCTTCAAGAATAATGCTTTGGCTCAACGGCATTAACGCACCGCCTCCAACACCTTGAATTAAACGTGAAATAATCAGCAACAACAAATTTGGCGCAATTATACAAAAAAACGAACCAATCATAAATGTTATAATACAAGCGTTAATGACTTTAACTTTCCCGAAAGTTCTCAATAACCATCCTGTCATAGGAAGCATTACACCATTTGAAACCATATAACTCGTAATAACAGCATTCGCTTCATATGGTGTCGCACCATAATACCCTGCTATATATGGCAAACAGACGTTCGTTCCTGATGTTGCAACCATCGCAAAAAACGTCGGAAGCATCATCGAAAACGCTACTAAATAAGGATTGACAGGTTTTGCCTGAATTTCTTCCATCTCTTGCCCCTACTTAACTTTTACACGCGGAACAACTGACATGCCGGGGATTACGCTAAAATTAGAATAATCCTCTTCAAAAACGATTTTGACAGGGATACGCTGAACAATTTTTACATAACTTCCAACAGCATTTTCAGGCGGGAAAAGACTTGATTTAGCGCCTGATGCATACTGAATACTCTGAACCCTGCCTTTAAAACGTTTGTTTGGATAAGTATCTATTTTAATTTTTACAGGCTGACCCGCGCGCATATTTGTCAGCTGATTTTCTTTAAAGTTAGCAACAACCCATACTTCACGCGGCACAATTGACATTACAGGCTGCGCGACTTGTAGATAATTACCTTTTTCAACAGTTCTTGCGCTTACGCGTCCAGACTGCGGGGCATAAATCTTTGTATAAGATAAATTCAACTCGGCCTGCGCGATTTCAGCCTTAATCTTATCAATCTCTGCAAGTGTCGCTTCGCGTTTTGCCTTGTCCGAATGCAAGGCTGATTGCATAGCACGATGAGTGTCATGTGTCGCATTCATGCCGGCATCGGCAACGGTTAAACCCGTCATTGCACGTTCGTATTCTTGTCTGGAAACAATTCCCTCTTTGTACATTTCCTCATATCTTGCAAAATCTTTCTTCGCAAAGTCATACTTTGAAGTTGCAGAAACAATATCTTCACGTGATTGGCTCAAATTTGAATGTTTCTCTTCAACCTGTTTATCTACAACGCCTAATTGTGCTTTTGCGACTTCAAGTTCAGCTTTTTTCTTCTGCAAAATAACTTCATACGGTTCAGGGTCAATCTCAAAAAGCAAATCGCCCTCTTTAACCTCGTCGTTATCATCAACAAGAAGATTAACGACCGGCCCTGAAACCCGCGGAGCAACAGAAATCAAGCGTCCCTCAACGAATGCATCGTCCGTTGATTGGTAAAAAGTTGAGTACATAGCACCGCAAATCCCCAATATAATAAGAACCGCGGCGCTGATTGAAGGAATTAGTACACGTTTTTTATTGATTTCTTTTCTATTTCGACTTTTTCTTAATTTTTTTGATGCTTCCATAGGTAAATCCTTATAAATTCAATGTTGTTTTATTCTGCAAATTTTCCTTAATTTTCTGCAATGTCGCAAAACATTGTTCCATATCGCTATCAGGAATATTTTCAACCGTTTCGGCCCAAATCTTTAAAATCGCGGGCAAAACTTTCTCATAAACCTCACGGCCTTTATCTGTAATTTGAACCTTTTGAATTTGTCGTCCGTGGCTTTCAACCTGACGGCTGATAAGCCCAAGAGGCTCTAAAATATTAATAATACGTGTAATATTAGCCCTATCTTTGAGCGTAATCGCGCAAATCTGCCGTTGATAAAGCGCACCGTTTTCACAAAGTGCTGACAAAACAGTAAACTGTTCAGGAGTTATCTCAAAATCATTTCTGCCAAACGACTGTATAGCAAAAACCCGTGACAGCATACCAATCTGCGCCAAAAGCGGACCAATCTTCTGCTCTAATAATTTTTCTACTTGCATTTTTAACTTCCTTTGTGTTATCATCATAACACAAGAATTACAGGTGTAAAGATGACAATTAAAAAAGTTTTAAAAGCAGTTCTCCGTCGCCTGCTTGTCTTGCTCATGCAAGCCAACCCGCGACTGCGCTGTCTAATACGCCACTCACAAGACTCGC
>CANAJP010000006.1 GCA_947361615.1 uncultured Candidatus Melainabacteria bacterium
TATTACCACATTACTTTAATTTAACAAATAAATTCATAAATTTATTTTAAAATAAACCATTTTAATTTTACAAATAACGGGTCAACCCCCCCCCCCCCCCCCCCGGACGTGTTATTAATTAACAATTTAGCCGGTGCTAGTACTATGTTTTTCAACAACAATCCATCATCATCTCTTACTTTACATGATAATGGCACGACAGATATATCTAACCAAACATCATTTTTGACCATTTGCGCAGGCTCTACGGGTTGTATATAAATTTTATTGTTATAAACCTCTAAAGTTTGATTATCTACATCATAGAAAATATTGTATTCTCCCTCCTCCAATGTTGAAATATCAAATACAACATCCTCAAGTACTTTATAAGTCATACCACTCGCAGTAGTACAAACGCTATCTGATAACAGAGTTAATTCATTGTCATCTAAAACGAGACAGGATGCTTTACCATTCGAATCAACCAGACCTGAATTAAAACAGAAGGGTTCAAATATTGCAGGAATATATACCTGAGGAATTTTGCAATCACTATCTAAAGGAACATAACCATTTGCCTGCCCTTTTTCTGATAAAGTTTGAAACCTAGAAGAAATTTCCACTGCTAATTCTTCAACTTCATCTTTAGTCGCAAGTTGAATATTAGGATCAACAACTAAAGAAGCCAACTCTTTATTTACTAGCTGTATTTCAATTCTAATCACCAATTGTTTAGTCGTCCCAGTAGTTGGAGCTTGCTTAGTTGTTTCTGGGAATTTAGTAATTACAAGAAGATTGTCGTCATCATCAAAAATTCCCGCTTCACGTATAGTAAAACCACCAATATTACTAGGGACTCGTGTTATACAATAAAATTTATCACCTATCCATTCACATTTTTCAACCATTCCTCTCCAGACTTCATTTATCAATGAAGTTTGCTGCACAGATGGTTCATAATATCTTCCGTTTCCATCTCCTAATACTATATATGAAACATCAAAAATTTTACCATCTTTAAGACATTTATTCTGTTTTTCTAAACCTAAATTCGTTACTAATGAATAAAATTCTTCTGACATTTTACTCCTTTGAATTCACCATTATATTTTCTTCCGTAACACAAGCACTATAAGCATATAGCGCAGATTTTGATGCCAAATGAAATTCTATTGCCTCGAGCCAAGAACGTTCATTTTTATATTCATCTATTAACGCAATGAGTTTTTTCTCTGTATCAATATTTATAGCCCGGTTAAATACTTGAAGTATAACTTTAAAATAATAAGGCTTTCCACCATATTCAAACCATTCTTGAATATTCCCTACTATATCCAAAGTTTTAAAAACCTCATGCAATGCATATTTCGTTCCCTTATATCTGTGCATTTTTATAGCCGATTTTATAAGGTTGCGTTTTTCCTGCTCACTCAGTACCTGCAACCACCCTTCATTACCTGTAATATGATACTGTTCGGCTAAATGTGGCAAAGCATCAACAGGAACATTATTAATGATTGATACTAATAAACAATCCAAATCTAAACTGGAAATTCTTTCTGCGCAGATTTCATCAAAAATTTTCAAATTAATATCATTAACAGGTGCAAGATTATTCATCAGCATACCCCCCCATGGTAATCTCAAAATTTTCCAAATCTGCCCATTGATATTCCAAAATATTAATATCTGCCGGAGTCGTTAAATTAACCTTGAAAACACCATAAACACTGTTTAATATTGTAATAATTTGAGTTTGAACAACATTTTTTCCTAATTTCGTCGATAACAAATGCTTGTATTCCCGCATTTTTGCATCAATGGTTTTCATTACACTGGTGACATCCGCATCTTTATATAAAATTATCTCAGCACCAACTGAAAATGAAACTTTTTCAGAAGCATAAACCTGAACCAAATCTGTAAGTGGACGAATTTTATCATCACTTAAATAATTCTGTACACTATTAATTACTTCTTCGCTAGGATTACCATCAGTTGCCAAAAGATAAATACGCACGACTCCGGGACTTGGAGAGATTATTGAAACATCCAGTATTGACTGATGCGCAGACAAAGCATGATAACGGTACGCGCCACGGCTTCCCGCATTAGAAAATTTTTCAGGAGCCTGACGAATACGTTCACGTAGACTATCAGCTTCTTCATCATCGGCACCACCGCTCGAAATTGTTATATTTTCAGCTGATGAAATATAGCTTATAGGGGTGAGTAGATTATTTATTGAACCTACGATATAGTTATTACCTACCGCTCCAGCAGTTTCGCAAATCGCTTCTACCGATATAGATGTTTGACCTGATTTTAAAATCACAGTTTCAGTTGTCTGAAAAATAAACAACCCATCTTTTGTTTCAACCTCTGTGCCTGCTTTAATTTCAAGATCAAAATCCAATACTTCATCAACAGAAAATTTTATTGTCGTCACAGAACAATTTGCAAGAAGTTTTGAAACTCCAAGAGGTTCACCAATATGTTCTAAAATTTCCAGTGGAGCATAACTTAAAAGATTTTGTTTTGCTATTTCCTGAATTTTCATTCGCAAAACAGTTTCACGATAGGCTCCTACATCAACCATTAATCTTTCAATCTGTGCAGGCTGCAAAATTTTACCAGATTTTACCTCATAAAGTTCCACCCATTCTTTGGTAATATTCTCAGGATTTCTTTCTATAAAATTGGGTTCGGGTAACTTTGTCATAAATTTACGATTGTTCTTCCTTGTGTTTTAGTCTCGTTCAAAGACCATTCAATTTTTACATTTATTTTATGTTCGGTTATATTCACATTCACACATTTAACCGTTACACGTGTTTCCCATAATGCTAAAGCATCTGTCGTTTCACGAATAATATTGGGTACAGCTTCATTTATTGGGAAATCAACATATTTATATATTTCTGAACCGAATGTCGGACGATGCGGCACAGATCCTTTTCGAGTAGTGAGAATTATTGCTATACATTGATTAATATCCTCAGCCCCTTCAGCAACTGAGCCGATTTGATTTAATTTATACTGCCAGTCGACGTATGTAATTTCGTTTATGTTTGTCATAGGTTTGTTTGTGTTATAATTCCTTCGGAGGAAACATGGATTTAGCGATTTTAAAAAATCAAATGAAAAAATTTGAAACAATGGTTAATACTGCTGATATTGATTTAGCAAATGAACTTGTTGATTCAAAAGCTCCATTTTTACTCCTGCATTCCCTGAGCCTGTTTATGGTGGTGAGGGGTATTTATCATTAGTTTTTTGGTTAAGAAAAAGTTTTTCTAATGTACAATGGAAACTTGAAGAAATGATTGCCGAAGATAATAAAGTGGCTGTTCGTTGGACTTGTTCGGGAACTCATGACGGGGACTTTATGGGAATACCTGCTACTGGCAAAAGCTTTTCAGCAAGTTTTATGAATTTTTATGCGTTTAATGAACAATATAAGGTTATTAGTGATACTGCTGCCGAGGGAATGATTGCTATTATTCGAGCATTAGGAGTTAATCCATAAAGTTGTTACATAGCTCCGCTTGGTTTTGATGTTGGACTTCCTTGATTTCCTGTGTGCATATGCGGATTATAAATATCTCGCATTGCTTGCATTGAGGATTTTTTGTCGGTAATATCTGCTTGAGATGTTATTCCATCTGTATTAATCAGCATTCCTGTGTGATTAATGTTGCCGTTTAAATTGATGTTTTGGAACGTTATAGTCAAGGTATTTGTTTCTTTATCAATATTAATCAGCGAATTATTCTCTAAATTGAGGGATATTTGTTTTTCTGAGGTTACAGCCGGAACATCTTCTGTTGAATAAATCGCTCCAAGAATGACACCATCTTCTGAATTCTCATCCATCAAGCAAGCAACCTGTTCGCCAACATCGGGTATTGAGTAAAATTTATCTTTGAGGGTTTTGGTTTGAAGAATGGGAAGCCAAAACGAGGTTGATTCATCATCGCCAAAATTCACACGTGCTTGAGCAAGAACAGGATTAATTTGTGATACGATTCCAAACCTTAACAAGATTCCACCTCACAATAAGTTTTGTAACCACTTGTTCTATCAAGAACGTGTCTTGCACTTTTGATGTGATATTTTCCTGAAAAATGACCGATTCCTTTTAGTTCGATATTACTGCCGGCAATTAAATATGGGTTGCCGACAAACTCAAGCGAGCCTTCGATTTTAGTGTCAGCAGTTCCGAGTGCTGCTTTAGCCTTAACAATGGCTTGTTTTTTATCAGAACACCTGACGTTAATTTTTAAAGTATCACCCTTTGCGACATTTTCGTTACGTGCTGTTGCTTTGACAGTTTTCTTTTTCTTTGGATCAAAATAGGAAACTTGAACAGATTTGTATTTTTGAGATGTTTTTTCTCTTAGATTGATACTTATTAAGTCAGATTTATTAAAAATTTGCATAGCTTTTGCAGCTTTGAGCTTTTGCACATCATAAAAAACAAGATTATTTTCTGCAATCTTGAAAATATAACCGTATTCTTCGGCAAGTTTTGTAAGAAAAGTTAAATCTCTTTCTTTATTTTGGGTGATTCTATCGACACGAACATCTGCGATCTCGCCAACCAAAGTATATCCATGTTTGTCTGCGATTTCTTTTGCAATCTGTTTTAAGGTTTTATTCTCGTATCCAACAGAATTTTTTTGACGTAGAGGTTTTTTAATTCCTGTCGCAAGACCTTTAACTGTAATGACATCAGGAGGTGTTGAATATTCCAACTCGTCAAGTTCAAAGATGCCGCAATTTAAAAGTTTTTCCGCTTCATAACCTACATATGCACGCAAACAATCACCCTTGCAAGGAATCCAAGCATCTTGCCATAGTTTTTCGGAATCTTCGAAAGAAATCCGAAGTTCATCCGATTCACCATGTTCAACATCTGTGAACTCGATTAAAGTTACATAAGGGGAAACGTCTTTTGTAATATTTTTCTTTTCGTAGAATAATTCAAATATAGGGACTAGCATTTTTAGATTTTCTGTTATAATAGATTTATGTGATGAGTGATTTTCAAAATTAAGTGGATTTTTAAAAGAGCGACTTAATTGTTGGATGGAGTATTATGCTCATTTGCTTATATGCGGGTAAATTATTTTTTCCATGGTGGAAGTTCAAACTTTATAGTTTCACTTTCTTCAAGCACTGGAACTTTAAGTTTTATCCCGGCAGGAAGAATAGGTTCAATCGGAACATTCGGATTTGATTTTATAATCTGTTCATACATTGTGGGATTTTTATAAAACTTATATGCAATCAGATCCCAACGATCGGAATCTTTAGTTATGTAGCTGTAATACTCCGTCATTTTTTCTTAAATCCTTTTTCATCTTCAACGGATTCAGGGATTTTCCCTGTGTATTCTTTCAGTTGGACATCGACCTGAATAGAAAGCAAATCACCTTCCGGTGAGGCTTGCTCCGTTGTTTTTCCGATTTCCTCAATTACGAAAACTCCGATATATTCGCCATTGCCTTTGATAAATTTTAGAGGCTCAGCTTTATCTGCAACTTCAACAAGGTTTTTGAGTTCATCTTCAGGAACGCAAAATGTGCGATGGAAGTTTAATTTAATATTTTCTTCAAGTAAATTTTTACCAAGAAACTGTAAAAGCGGTTTGTTTTCAATTCTCTCGTGCTGTGCATAATTGTATGAAACAGTCTCTGTTAAACCGTTAAAGTAAGTTATTAATTCAAATTTTATGTCACCAAGTTGTGCAAACAAATTAAAACTCCTTAATAAGCAACACGAAGTTTACGTTCGTATTCTTGTCTGAAAATTTTTAAAATTTCGTCTTTATGTTTGTTCAGCATTTCTTTGAATTCGCCTTTAGTGGTATTGCCGTTACAAGTTATAGTTGGGCTGTAATGGATAGTTATTGGAGCAGACATTGCAGAATTAACTCCTCTGACAACGGCATTCGCTCCACTTGTAAAGAATGACAAAGATTTATTCATCGCATTTTTAAGAGGAAGTGGTTTTATGGTTTGAGCAATCGTTTCAACAATTTTTACTTTGTGCAAATCTTTCAACGGCCCCGTTTTAGCAGGGGAGTGTGGCAGATAGTCTCTGATTACTTGAGAAACTTTTGCAATACAGTCCTTAACTTTGGCTAAACCTTTCATTATACCCTCAGCAAGCATTGATGTAATTTTTGCACCGCATTCAAATGCTTTTGCTATGAGTTCAACAAATTTCACAATAATTCCTGAAATAGCTTTACCGAAACGGAGTCCCATATTTTCGGCTGCTCCACCTGTATCTTCAACAGGCTTAATTAGTTTTTTAAACCAATCAATAATTGATCTTATTGGTTTGATGATAGGTTCAAGAGCAACTGCCATTCTTTTGAATATAGGCATCAAAGGTTGTAAACCTTCTTTTAAACCTTTCCATGTACCTTTAAAAAATGCTGTAATTGGTTCCCAGTATTTGTATATCAATATAGCCGCACCAGTTACAATAAGTGCAACCCAACCGAGTGGAGAGGTTAAAAGGGTCATTGAGAATGCTCGAAACGACAACATAGCATTTTTTATCATGCCGGGAATGCCTAAAAAGCCATTTTTAAACGCTACTAAACTTTTTGTAAAAATACTCGGGAATGCTTGAATAGAAGTTATTGCCCAACTTTTAAGAGCATTTGAGGATTTTGCAATATTGCCCGGTAGTGCGTTGAATCCGTTTATAATTCCAGTTCGCAAATTACCGTCAATGCGTTTTATATCTGCAAATATATTACCAAAACTGAAATTTTGAGCGGTGGAACTTAAACCGAGAGATTGAAATATCTTTGCAGGTGCGGGAATTTTAGATAAAATAGGAGCTACATCACGAGCAATATTCAAAAATTCGCCAAAACCCTTTACAATTTGACTGACAGCAAGAGTTCCCAATCCGATTCCTGTAAGTCCAAGTCCTATACCTGCAATTCCGACTGCGATTTTATTTCTGATCCCTTCAGGGATTTTATCAAAGAAGTTCATTACCTTTTCTGCAAGATCTAAAAATCGTCTGAGATATGGAACCAGAGCAGTTCCCATATCTATTCCGATTTTTTGTGCAAAGTTTTGAAATCTTTGTAATTGAGCATTTACGGTGTCGAGTTTTTTAGCATACCCCTCATCAACAAGTGAGGGAGCGCTTCTCATGGAATAAAGAGTGTCAATGTACGTTTGATGTTGTTTGGTGGTTAAACCTAAAACAGAGTTAAAAGCCTCAGTTGAACCGAAGATTTTTAAAATTGCGGCATCATTTCCTTTCACCTGATCCGTTACCGCTTTAAAAGCATTCACCATACTGCCCGATTTTTGAATTAACTCTTTAAAGTTATGGACTCCAAGTTTTTTGAATACGGCAACAGCATCTTCATTCTCTCGTGTCATTCCGGCAATCGCAGCTTTTAATTGGTGGTGAGCCTGAGCGGCAGGTTGACCTGTAGTTGTCAAAGCTGCAACTGCTGCCATATAATCATCGAGTTTAATATTTGCCGCAGAGATAGTTCCTGCAACAGCACCGAAACCTTGAGCAATACCTGAAATTGTGGTCTTACCAAATTTAACCGTTTTGAAAATGGTATCATAGACTCGCTCGGCATCTTGTCCTTTGAGTTGGAAAGCATTTAATGAAGATGTAACCAAGTCGACAGCTTCTGAGGTTGAACCCAAACCTGCGACACCGAGTTGAGCGGATTTTTCTAAAACGGTGAATTGATTTTCAGCGGCAATACCTGCCGAACGGATATCATAAAGAGCGGATGTTAAGTCATTTAATGCAACAGGAGTGCGTTTTGCAATGTTCAAGACTTCTTTATTCATGTCGGATAAAGACTCGACATTCGTATCAATCAGCGTCGAAACACTTGCCATTCCTGTTTCAAAATCTGCCGCCATTTTTATATTAGCGGCACTCATTGCTGTCAATACACCGCCAGTGACTGTTGCGGCCTTGCCGACTTTCTCTAAGTTTTCAGAAACCTTTTTGATTTTGTTTTGAAGTTTGGTAAACTCCTCATCGGATTTCTTAACAGATTCACGAATAACCCTCGACATTTTATCAAAAGCAACAAGGTTCATGGATATTGTCATTGTTGTATCTGACATTGTTCTTCGATTTCCTCGTTTCTGTTATTCGTGTATTTGATAGCTTGACTGCACCAGTAAGCAAGAACAGGGATTGGCATTAAACAGATTTCTGAATATTGCCAACCTGTCGTCTTGCAGAGATGGATTATACTTTGAGAGTCGGGGAGGTAGGTTAAGCTACTTTCGCTTGCGTTTCTGTTTTGTCTTCCGTTTTCGGTATTTCTGTCGGTTTCGCCGTAAGAAACTTTCCCGAAATTTCTCCCTGTAAAGCAACGACATCTGATAAATCCATTTCAAGAATGTCCTCATAAACAAGTGATTGCCCATCAATTTCCGCGAGTTCTGCAATCAATGCGTATGGCAATTCTTCTGACGTTTTAGCTTTCATTTGAGCTTGAAGTAAATCGTGTCCTTTTCCGTTACGAAGTACAGCGATTCTTCCTGATGGTAGGGTAAGTGTTTTTGACATAAATTTCTTCTCCTTAAAAATTGGCTTATAGTAAGGGTTTTAGCCCCCTGTTCAAAAACTGTTCAAAAAGCATTTTAAGAGCGCTCAATATTAAATCAGGTATAGAATTACCTAGAAAAATTTTTACAGGCCTTTAAAACGATTTTGTGAGGTCAAATGTTTCATATCTTTTTCTACTTGTCATGTTAGGTTGCGAATATGGCGAATAACATGCCATAAGAGCCAGTGCTAATGCCCAAAATCTGTCAGCGTGTCCATTTACTTCTGAGGTGTCAGCATCAAAGCGAATGTTTCCGGCTTTGGTATAAATTCTTCTTATCGAGTGCAAATCTTCTCGGATGTCGTGATCGTTTGGTATGAATACAGATTTATCTTCAAAATTAGTGCGGAGGTTATAAGCCATTTCTTCTTTTGACTTGTTGGTAAACATTACGGTTTCAACTCTGTATTTACCGAAATCTCTTTGAGCCGTTTCAGCTAATTGCATACCGATACCGGTAGAGTCTATACAGCATCTGTGAAGTTTTGGATGTTTGAGAATTTTAGAGATTATTTCATACTGGATATGGAATGGTGTCTTTTCTAAAATTTTGACTTTACGAGTGTATTTTGAGTTTTCAAATCTTTCAAGACACCATATTGCTGTTAAATCTTTTCGTCTACCGATATCGATTCCAACATATAAATCGCCTTTGATATCATCCAGAGATTTTAAAATGTCATTTGATTCGCAAGTGGAAAGTAAATCGTATGGAAGAAACGCACAAGCCTCATCAATAGCGATACAGCAATATTCCTGAAACCAAGTGTAATCGTCAAAGCAGTTTTTACATTCTTCGTCAAGCCATTCCTGGCGTTCTTCTTGGGTTGTCGGTCTGCCATAGATTTTATCAATTAAACCTTCATCAACTGCAAGATGTATCGGTGTTTTATGATGTGACCAGTTGAGTTTGCCTTTATTAACCTGTTCTAAAAACTTGTAGTAAAGACAGCTTTGACCATTGTGAGTAGAAAGTATCCTCAAAGGATATCCCCACGTGATACAAGGACGAGCCGCTTTCCAAAGTTCTTCGGGATTGTTATGAAAAGCAAATTCATCGAGAACAACTTTTCCGCCTTTGGATCTGAATCCTTTAGGGTTTGAAGACAGAGCGTGGATTTTTGTGCCGTTTGCAAATTGTATTACATATGCTTTAATGTCTTTTTCTTTATCTAATACTTGTTCGCCCAAGTCTTTTGCGGCAATATTAAACAAAGTTGCCCATTGCTTGCAATAATCAATGTACTCACGAGCGGCAGATTCATCCGCTGATGAAAACCAAACAGCCGGAACTGTCCGTTTTACGCAATCTCTTACATCTTCATAACTTTGAACATACGTTGCTCCGATTCTTCGTGATTTTTCCCATATTTTTACTTTTGAATTATCATTTAACCAACGCATTTGGTATGGAAGGAAAAATTTATTTCGTTTCGGAGATATCTTCGTTATCATTTTGTGTTATTCCCAAAACTTCTTCTTCAATTTGGGCGATGAGTTCCGGTGTCAACCCACGCGGAGTTTCCTTTTTATCCTTTTTAGCTATAATATCCTCGTAATCCTTGACTTTTGTAAACATTGGTATTATCCGGCAAAATGCATACATTCTTCCGGGATCAACCTTTTCACCAGAGTCAAGATCAGATGAAATGTCTTTCATCAGCTTCCGTGCAAATTCATACAATTCCTCGTGAAAACATTGCTTAGATTTAAGATAATCTCGTCTTTTAATATCCCAATTGCCTTGTTCTTTCCAAGACATAACCGTTTTACGATTTATATGTAGTCGTTCAGCAATTTCATCTACTGTTAAAAATTCATATGTAAAAAGTCGCTCTGCTTCGTTGAACAAATATTTCTTATTATTCAAGTTCACTCTCCAGTTTAGAGATTTTTTCAATAAGAGCCTTTAATTCTTTTGATATTTCTTTTAGCCTAGCAACTGATGCAGAAACTTTTTCCATATCCAAATTTTTTATTTCATCATAAGGATTTAATAGTGATCTTATTAAAATCACTAGCCCAGACGCTTCCGTATCCAATATACGGAAGCGTTTTTTATTTTCTGCAAGCATTCCTTTCATCTGTAATCGTTCAGGATTCAACTAATGTACCTCCCTTTTCAAAATAGGACACCAGAGATTGTTGTCAATTTTACTTTCAATTCGAGAAAGTAAAGCCGCATGATACTGATTCGTTTCTAGTAAATCCTTTAATATTTCAAAATTATTCTTAATTATCTGTTCAAAGGCTTTAACCTGAGATTGATGATATATGTACCAGATAAGGAAAATTAATGCCGGGAAACCAACATTTTCAATAAATGGTGACAAATCATTTAAAAATTCCATATAAATATAACTCCTTACGTCCTTTAGGAAAGAAACTGGCTGCGAGAAAGCTCGCAACCATTTATTAAAATAGGTGTGGGGAAAGTGTATTTATAGTCTAACAATACTTAGTACCCTGTTTCAATTATTTTTCACATTGATTTTTTTAGTGAACTGTGCAATCAAAAAAGTGTTGCGTTTTGACCTTTGAAACCGTTGCGCGACAACGGTTATACTCCCAATATACAGAAAATCAAAGGACACCACTTCTGGTGATAATGGAGTATTTTATGAAATTTTTCGAAGTATTTAAAGCTGGGAAATATCCTCAAGGGAACTTCACCCAAAAAGAAATCGCAGAGATTGCTAAAAACTATGATCCAAAATTCTGCGAAGCACCTATCACAATCGACCATCAGCAAAGTGGTCCTGCATACGGTTGGGTTGACACTGTAAAAGCTGACGGCGATAAACTAAAAGTCGCATTTAAAGATGTACCGCAAGAATTCGAAAAAGATGTCAATAACGGTAAATTCAAAAAGGTTTCTGTCGAACTATACCGTAATCTTGAAGGTAAAGGAGCTTATTTAAAGGCCGTTTCATTCTTAGGAGCAGCAACGCCACAGGTAAAAGGTTTAGAGCCAATTAAATTTATGGAAGCGGAATCCGACACTTATGAATTTAATCCAGATAATGCGACTGAACAATTTTCACAAGAAGAAATCGATGATTTGAAAAAGCAAGTTGCGATGCTTGAAGAACAAGTTTCAAAATTCAAAGAAAATAACAGAAAACTCGAAACTATCAAATCATTAAAAGACAAAATTTCCTCATTAACCAATGAAGTAGCGACATTCAAAGAGAAAGCACAGGATAAAGAGGAAATCGAAAAAGAATTAAAAGACATTAAAACAGCTATCAAGAATAAAGAGTTTGACGACTTTATCGAAAAACAAATAAATAAAGGAACGTTAATTCCTGCAAATAAAAATATTGTTTTATCTGTTCTTCAAGAGTTGGATAATGTCTCCAAATTCGGTGAGGAAGCAACAGTCATCACTGACTTCAAATCTTTTATTGATTCCTTACCGAATCAAATTCAATTCGGTGAACTTGCCACCAAAGACAAACAAGCCGAACATAATGCAGATGTTGAACAATTCTCAAATGCTGATGAAGAGAGTTTGCTTGTCTTTAAAGAAGCAAAAGCCCTCGCCGCTAAAGAAAACATCTCATTTAAAGATGCACTAATGAAATTAAACATTTAAGGAGCAAAATTTGGGAAGATTAGAAGAATTACGTATTAATGCGTACCTCTCTGAAGTTGCACGCGGTTATCATAACAACGCATTTGTTGCAGAACATCTATTTCCGACAATCTATTCAGAGAAAGAAAAAATAGATATTTTTGAATTTAACAAAGAAGCGTTCAATATATACAATACTGAACGTGCAATTAGGGCAAATTCAAATGTTATCTCACCACAAGGGTTCAAAAAACACACTGCGACCTTAACTGAAAATGACCTATCATACCCGATTGACTACAGAGAAGAGCAAGAGGCTGAAAAAGTTAAACTACAATTACATGCAACAAATGTAGTAACAGAAGGTTTACAGTTGAAACACGAAAAAGAATGTGCAGATTTAGCACAAAACCCTGATAATTATTCTAACGGCAATAAACTAATATTATCTGGTTCATCTTGTTTTTCAGACCCAACTTCCGATCCTCAAGGAGTAGTAGATGATGCAAAAGATGCCGTTTCAGCCAAAATCGCTCAAGATCCAAACACAATGATAATAGGTCAAGCAGCTTGGAAAAGCCTAAAAAGACACCCACAACTTAAAGGGTTGATTTCAGATAATCAAAATAAATTGGTTACACTCGCCCTTTTAAAAGAAATTTTTGAAATTGAAAATATATTCATAGGTAAATCTATCTTTGCAAATCAAGACGGCAACTTTGAGCGTATTTGGCAAGATAATATAATTCTTGCGTTTGTTCCTAATCTCGGTGCATCTAGAACTGAATATGATCCTTCCTATGGGTACACTGTCCACAAAAAAGACTCGCTTAATATAGATGAATACAAAAAAGAGGGTAACAAAGTCAAATACATTCGGGCAACTGATATCTATACTCCATTTCTGGTAGGTGCAGAAGCCGGCTACCTCATTTCCAAAGTTAACGGAGATGTTTCTCAAACCTAACAATACACTCCCCAAGGCATAGTAGCCCCTGACGAATAAGTTCCTTTTCAAAATAAGTATTAAATTTTGTATAAAAAACTCATGTCATAAATATATTATACAAAAAATTTTAAAATTTTCAAGGAGTAGCCAATGGCTAAATATAAAATTAAACACACTTCAATAATGCATAATAAAAAACTTTGCAAAGAAGGCTCCATTATTGACTTAAACGATGAACAAGCTATAAGACTTAAAGATTTCATAGAACTTGTTCCTAACCAAAATCCTACAAAATCGACGAATAGAACGATGAGTTCCAAAACCAAGAAGGCTCCAATTAACGCTGAAACCATAGTAAATAAAACTGCCGAAACAATGGAGGGAAGTTTGGATGTCTAATAAACTTTATTCTCCGTTATTAATTCACTCCGTCAAAGCTTGTGAAGCTCTAAAAGCTAATCGATTTCTGGGATTTGATGGTCAATATTGTAAATCTGGCAAGAAAGCTCTAGGTATAATAGACGTTTCTACTGAAAAAGACCAGATGGCTCCCATCGCGATTACCGGGATTCTTCTTATTGAAGCCGCTGAAAATATCAACTGTGGTGATGCTATAACTTCAGATGGTTATGGTCGTGCAATAAAACTTGGAAGTGGAAGTTCAAACGGTATTGCATTAGATGACGGAGCCAAGGGTCAATTAATCAGAATTATAAGAGGAATTTAAGAAATGGACTATTGTACCCTCGAAGATATTGAAACACATACATCTACCCCTACACTAATTCAACTAACCTCAGATGACGGGCAAGAAGCAATCGACCATATAGTTGTCCAAGAAGCAATCCTTTATTCTTCTACCCTCATCGATGGATACTTGAGAGGGCGATATTCTCTACCTCTCAATATCCATTTTCCTTTACTTAGAATTCTTGCAATTGATTTAAGTATTCATAGATTATACTCTCGCCGAATGAGAAATGAAATGCCAGAAGTAATTGAAAACGCGTACAAAAATGCAATCTCAACGCTTAGAGATATCCAAAAAGGCATTATATCTTTACAGACCGAAAACGATACCTTAGAAACATCTAATTTTTCACCACAAGAATATAAAACCAATAAAAACCTTCTGGATCGTCTCTTTGGCAAACAAAAAATAAATGAATATTAGAGAAATAGAAAATTCTATAATTGAAAAATTAAAAGCATCTTTCCCAGAAGTTCTCGTCCAAGGTTTTCCTGACAAACCGGCGGAGTTTATTCTCCTCCATCCAGTCGGAGCATTGTTGGTTCACTACCAAGGTAGCAACTATACAAATTCTAATGCATTATCTTTCATTTCACAAGAAAACAAAAAAGAATTTTCAATTACGATTATTACTCGCAATTTACGAGAAAACCGTGGAGCTTATGAATACATTGATGCCATTAAATCTGTTTTAACGGGTTTTCAGCCTAATGAATGCACTAAACTAATACCAACAAAAGATTTTTTCATTTCTGAAAACACCGGTATTTGGCAGTACGGAATTAATTTTTCGCTATCTACAATCAATATTCAAAACTATTAACATTTACCCACTAACACTAGGAGGTGCTATGCCTGCAAGTTTTCTGCACGGAGTAGAAACCATTGAAATCACAAGAGGGGCTAGAACAATTTCTACCGTAAAAACAGCGGTTGTTGGAATTGTTGGTACCGCCCCCATTGATGATGTTGAAGAACAATATAGAACAATCAATTCACCAACTTTAATACTTAACGAAGCAGAGGCAATAAGATATTTTGGGAAACACAAAGCCGGATTTACTATTCCTCAAGCCTTAGAAGCCATATTCGACCAAGGAGCAGGGTTTGCAATTGTTATTAATGTTTATGATCCCTCAAAGCATGAAACCGTTGGAGATGTAAAAATTGCCGACATAAATGGCGGCATGGAAGCAGTTACCTGTAAACGTACAGGATTAAAAGCTTTTGAAGATTGTTATTCCCTCTTCGGCTTCTATCCGAAAACAATCATTGCGCCTGTTTTTTGTGAGGATACAGCTGTAGTCACAGAGATGAACACTATCTGCAATAAAATCAGAGCGATGGGAATTGTTGATGCTCCTGTCGGTGCTACAGTTCAAGATGTAATAAAAGGTCGTGGACCACAAGGAATTATTAATTTTAACACTGCATCCGAACGCATTATTCTTTGCTACCCTCACATAAAAGTTTATGACTCTGAGTCGGACTCTATCAAACTACAACCATATTCTCAAAGACTTGCCGGCGTTATTGCCGCTAAAGATGTTGAAAAAGGTTACCATTGGTCACCATCTAATACGGAAATCAAAGGTATTATAGGCTTAGAACGCCAACTCACTTCTATGATAAACGATCCGACTTCAGAAGTCAATGCTTTAAATGAGGTTGGTGTTGTTACAATTTTTAATTCGTACGGTTCTGGGTTCAGAACTTGGGGAAACCGTTCTGCCGCTTACCCAAGTTTAACTCATCCGACCAATTTTATCAATGTCCGAAGAACTGCTGACATCTTACACGAGTCCGTTGAATATTCAATGTTACAATTCATGGATTATCCTATCGACAACGGTTTAATTGATGCAATTTGTGAAACTGTTAACCAGTTTATTCGAACTTTAATCGGTCGTGGAGCATTGATTGATGGTAAATGTACATTCAATGCTGATAAAAACCCTGCTACTGAAATCGCAAATGGACATCTTGTTTTCGATATCGAATTTATGCCTCCGACTCCGGCGGAACGCATTACGTTTGAGTCATTCATTAATATCGAATTATTGAAGTCTCTGGGGGCATCATAATGTTTGTCAAAGTAAATGAGGAAGGACAGCTTGAAGTTCATACAGATAATTTTGATCTTTGCTATTCCTGCAAAAATATCCTCAAATGTCCACTAATTCATGCCCTCAGTAAAGAATATGCCTTTTTGCATTACTCGGATGTAGAAATCCGAAATTGTGGTCTATTTAAAAAATAATTGGGAGTTTTATGTCGAAAATCGAAATTAATAAGCTGACGAACGCTAATGTTTACATGAACGGCACCAATTTACTTGGACGAGCTGAAGAAGTTCAACTGCCGCAAATAAAACACAAAATGGCTGAACACAAAGCTCTCGGCATGGTCGGTTCAGCAGAGTTTTTTGCCGGAATTGATAAGTTAGAATGCAAAATCAAATGGAACGCATTGTACCCGAATGTTTTGCGTACCTGTGCTAATCCGTTTTTAGCAACAATGATACAAGTTCGTGCCAATCTTGAAACATACAACGGTGCCGGAAGAATTAAAGAAGTTCCGGCAACGGCATTCTTAATCGGAACTTTTAAAGAATTCCCTCTCGGAACAATTAAACCTCACGAAAATGCAGAGTATGAAACAACGATGAGTGTTACATACGCAAAGCTCATCGTTGATAAGCAGGAAATTTTCGAAATCGATGTTCTACAAAATATTTACAAAGTCGGAATGGTTGATATGCTCGCTACATTCAAGAAAAACGTAGGAGCATAGTGTGGAAGATTCAGTTCTTAAAAAAGCCAATTCAAAAAAGCATATAACCGAAGAAATTGCAACTCGTAAACGTGCTTTGAATTTTTATTCTTTAGCAAATATTCTTCCGGATCCAGATATAGTCTTGCGTAAACAGGGCAAAGATATGAAGATTTATAGGGAATTACTCTGTGATCCTCACGTTTTTGCTTGTACTCAATCTCGAAAAGCCGGAGTTCTATCTCTTGATTGGGCAATCAATCGAGGGGGAGATAAAGACGAACATTCAGAAAACATCGAAAAATTACTCAAGCAATTGAATGTTTATAAATTAATTTCTGACATTCTTGAAGCAACCCAATTTGGCTTTCAGCCTTTAGAGATTATTTGGCATAAAGATAAATCGGGATATATTCTACCCCAAAAAGTTATTGCAAAACCACCTGAATGGTTCTGTTTTGATGACGAGAATAATTTAAAATTTCGTACTAAAGAAAATTATTACGGAGAAATTGTTCCTGATAAAAAATTTCTGCTTGCTCAAAATAATCCAAGTTATAACAACCCTTATGGTGAACGCACACTTTCTCGTGTATTTTGGGCTGTAACCTTCAAAAAGGGAGGGATGAAGTTTTGGGTAGTATTCACGGAAAAATACGGAATGCCACATTTAATAGGTAAACATCCTCGTGGTGCATCCAAAGAAGAAACCGACACTCTTGCCGATATGCTTGAGGATATGGTACAAGATGCGATTGCTGTCATTCCTGATGATTCTTCAGTTGAAATTCAAGAGGCAAATAAATCTTCGTCTGCTGAGATTTACGAAAAATTAATCGACAAGATGAATTCCGAAATCTCAAAAGCAGTTCTCGGACAAACTCTTACAACGGAAATTGGCTCAACGGGAAGTTATGCCGCTGCAAATACTCACATGGCAGTTCGTCAAGACATTATTGATGCTGATAAAAAACTCGTTGAGAGTGTTATTAATCAATTAATTCGTTGGATTTATGAAATCAATTTTTCAAATGCCGACGTTCCTGTTTTTGAAATGTATGCACCTGAAGATGTGGATTTAACTTTAGCACAACGAGATAAAATTCTGTCTGAAACTGGAGTCAAATTTACAAAAGAATACTTTATCAAAAATTATGGATTAGAAGATGAAGATTTTGAAATAAGAGAGGATTTTTATCCAACGCAAAATCCTAATTTTAAAGAATTTAAACAAGAAGATGAAGAACTGACACCGGGACAGGAACAACTCGAAAATCTGTTCAGCTTTATATCTGAAACCAAACTTTCTGAACAAGCTCAAAATCTTTTAAATCCGTTTTTATCACTCGTTGATAGTTGCGACAGTTACGAGGCGTTTGAAGAATTACTCAACGAAAAAAATCTGCATAGCAAAACCTTTGAGCAAGATTTACAAAAAGCATTATTCCTGTGTGAACTCCAAGGCAGGTCTGATGGACTTGAATAAAATTTATACCGGGAACGCACTTGAGGTTTTAAAAACTCTGCCTGAGGGTTCCGTTAATATGTGCATTACTTCCCCACCATATTGGGGATTAAGAGATTATAAAACAAATCCTGCAATATGGAATGATGGATGGCAGGGCGAACTCGGAGCGGAGCCAAGTTTTAATCAATACATAAATCATCTGTGCGATGTTTTCGATAAAGTTAAACGAGTTTTAAAAGATGATGGAACTTGTTGGGTAAATATTGGCGATAGCTACAATAAAAAGTCTTTAACTCTTATTCCTTTTCGTTTTGCACTTGAAATGTGCAACAGAGGATGGATTGTTAGAAATGTTATTATATGGCAAAAAACAAATGCAACACCGCAGAGTGCAAAAGATAGATTCACCGTTGATTTTGAATATTTGTTTTTCTTCTCTAAAAATAAAAAATATTACTTTGAACAACAATTTGAACCTTTTAAGACTTCTACTTATCAACGAGGACTTAGAAATTTTACAGATAATAAAAGTTTAAATTATCAGGGTTATGGCAAAACTCAACAAAAAAACTTTCATCAAAAAGTAATAAATAATGAATTATCCGGTAGAAATAAACGCACAGTATGGCAAATTGCAACACACGCTTATCATGGAGCACACTTTGCAGTATTTCCACCCGCTCTTATTGAACCCCCGATTAAAGCAGGATGTCCTGAAGGTGGTATTGTTTTAGATCCATTTATTGGTAGCGGCACGACCGCTTTTGTCGCAGAAAAATTAAATCGCAACTGGCTTGGAATTGAGCTTAATCCTGAATATGCAAAATTAGCCGAAGAGAGAATCTCTAAAAATAAATAGGAGTTATATGTCCCCAATTTCTAAAGAAGAAGCTGCTATGAAAAGAAATTTTCTTAAGCAGCGGCAGAGTTTGCCTTTAAAATTAAAAATTGAATTATCAAAAAATAGAATTAAGCAATTTTATGAACACTTTGATGGCAAAGTATATATTTCTTTCTCAGGCGGAAAAGATTCAACAGTTCTATTGCACCTTGTTCGTTCTTTATTTCCTGAAGTCCCTGCTGTGTTTGTTGACACAGGCTTAGAATATCCCGAAGTTAGGAGTTTTGTTAAATCTTTTGCTAATGTAGTCACACTTCGTCCAGAAATGCCATTTAATAAAGTAATTACAGAGTACGGCTATCCAGTAATTAGTAAAGAAGTCGCTCAATTTATTGAGGATAATCGTAGAAACCCGAATGGATATACTGCCAAAAAGTTTGATCCGAATAGTGATTATGTAAAAAAATACGGTTCTCGTTTTTGTCTTGCAAAATGGAACCACCTCAAGGATAGTGACATAAAGATATCTTCTCAATGCTGCCGAATTATGAAAAAAACTCCTGCAAAGAAATTTGAAAAGGAGTCAGGATTAAAACCATATATAGCCACAATGGCAGCCGAGAGTAATTTAAGAAAACAAGAATACATCAAAAAAGGCTGTAATTCGTTTGAATCCAAACGCCCTGCCTCAACTCCGCTTGGATTTTGGACTGAGCAAGATGTTCTTCAGTATTTGGTTGAAAACAATCTGTCCTATTGTTCGGTCTATGGCGAGATCAAACAGGATACAAGTGGAAAATATTACACAACAGGAGCAAAACGCACAGGATGTATGTTCTGTATGTTTGGAGTTCATAACGAAAAATCCCCGAATAAGTTTGAACTCATGCGTGAAACTCATCCAAAACTTCACGATTATTGCATTAATAAATTAGGCTGCGGCAGAGTGCTTGATTTTATAGGAGTCAAGTATTAATGATTGAACTCAAAGGTTTATTTAAACTCGCTCCTGCTAAGGCAATAAGGTATTTTAGAAACAAAAAGAATGCTCTTTCGTGGGATTGGTATGAGATTTGGCAAGATGCCCACAAAAAATCATTCACAGTTGCCAAAGTTATGCGAGAAGATATTCTAAAAGATATACGCTCATCACTTGATAAAGCACTGTCTGAGGGTAAAACTTTCCACGAATTTCAAAAAGAACTCAAACCGATTCTTCAAAAGAAAGGTTGGTGGGGGGAGCAGTTCGTTGTTGATTCGAAAGGAAATGCCGAAAAGGTTCAACTCGGCTCAATGTTTCGTCTTAAAACCATTTACCACGTAAATATGCAAACAGCATATATGACTGGCAGATATAACACTCAGATGGATAACGTTGACAACCGACCGTATTGGGAATATGTTGCAGTTTTAGATTCTCGAACTCGTCCTGAACACGCAGAACTTAACGGACTGGTTTTACCATATGATGACCCATTTTGGAAATCTTTTTATCCGCCAAATGGTTGGCGATGTCGTTGCCGTGTGAATGCACTTTCTAAATATGCACTTGATAAAAAGAAATCGATATTGAGTTCTTCAGCCGGGAATTTATCCCAAGAAATGCATCTCGTTTCCAAAAAATCGGGTGAATATAAGCCTGTTACTGTTTATACAGACCCTTTGACAGGTAAGAAAATTGCACCTGATGTCGGATGGTCTCGTAACCCTGCATCTGAGTTTGTTGCTTAATCTTGAACAGGGTTTGAACAGAATTTGAACATAACTTAAAGGAGTTTAGAATGACTATTGATAAAAAATCTTTGATTAATTGGGTTGGCGGTAAAAGATTATTAAGAAAAGTAATTGAGCCATTGATTCCTACAGATATTAAATCATATATTGAGCCATTTGGTGGTGGCGGTTGGATTTTGTTTTATAAAGATAAATGGGCGGACTTAGAGATTTATAATGACCTCGACAGTCGTCTTGTAAATCTATTTCGCATCGTAAAATATCACCCGAATGCTTTTAAAGAAGAGTTTAATTATCTTCTTGGCTCTCGTGAAATGTTTTTTCAATTTTTGAATTCAACTCCGATTACAGATATTCAAAAAGCAGTCCAATTTTATTATTTAATCACTCGTTCATTTGGCGGTAAAGGCAACACTTTGGGAACTGTAAAATGTTCTTCTAGCGGAGCTTGTAAATCCTTAAAAAATGTTCCTGAAAAAATTGATGCAATACATAAACGTCTTGATAAAGTTATGATTGAAAATCGTGACTTTGAAAAACTCATTAAACAATACGATTTTGAAAATGCGTTTTTCTACTGTGATCCGCCATATTCTAAAGGCTGTGGCTATGAGGTTACATCAACCGAAGATTTCGACCATGAACGACTGAGAGAAGTTCTTGGCAATATCAAAGGTAGATTTTTGCTTTCGTATGACGATTCACCCAAAATTAGGGAACTATACAAAGGTTATGAGATGGTTGAAATCGAACGCCAAAACGGAATCAACAACAGACAGGGAACGGACAGACTAAACAAAACCTTTAAAGAGTTATTGATTGCTAATTACTCCATCAAGGATAAATTCAATGGCTAATGAGCCGATTGAAATAAAAATCGATAACAAGGCTGTTAATGAGAAATTACTTGAACTTGCAAAACGAGGTGAAAACCTGCGGCCGTTAATGAAAAACATCGCAGGTATTTTTGCATCCTCAACTGAAGAAAATTTCAAGGAAGAGGGAAGACCTGACAAATGGGTTGATTTAGCAGAATCAACAAAAAAACAAAGAACTAAAAAGCAAAAGACGAAAAAACAAAAATGGTCAGGAAAAATTTTGCAAGTTGAGGGTCAACTTGCATCCTCTGTTTCGACCCAGTATGATGACAATTCCGCGGTTATAGGTTCAGGCGAAGATTATGCAGCTATTCACCAACTTGGTGGGAAAGCCGGGAAAAATAAAAAAGTTTCAATACCCGCACGACCATATTTGCAACTGACTCAGGAAGATTTAAATGAAATTATAGAAATAGTTGAAAAGTATCTTGGCTAATTAAAATACTTTTCATTTTTATAGATATTAAAAAACAATATATACGACTTACGTATACTCAAACAATGTTAAATAGCTGAAAAGGAGCATTCTTTTAATGCAACAAAAATTATAGAATAGTAATAGGTGAACTTATGACAAACATTCCTAAAAAATTCGGAAAAAGATTACAAGAATTAAGAAAAATGAGGAATTTAACACAATCTCAATTAGCTGAACTAGTTGAGTTAGAAGTCATGACAATCTCAAGAATTGAGAATGGAACACAATACCCAAAACCTGAAAACTTAGAAAAATTCTCTAAAGTTTTAAAAATGAGTATAAAAGACTTTTTCGATTTCGATCATTATAAAATGCGAAAAGAATTGGTTCAAGAATTAAATGACATTATAAGCGCATCTAGCATCAAAGATTTACAATTTTACAAAAAAGTAATTTGTAGCCATATTGAGTCAAAACAATCATAGGCATAACCAACTAGCTTAGAATAAAAAACACGCAAAAATTTAACATATTGACAAGAACAACATGGTAGTGGAATTAATCATTCGTGTAACTTAGTATTATTGTATGCCTGTATTTGACGAAACCAAATTAAAAAAAGATTTAGGTAAATTCATAGCTACAAAAAGAAAAGCCTTAAAACTCTCGCAAGAGGCTTTAGCTGAAATATTAGAAATCAAAACCAGAACATTAAGTAAAATGGAAAATGGTCATACATTTATTTCTGCCAAGACTTTATGTAAGCTTTGTGAAATTTTCAACTTAACCCCTAGATCATTCTTTGATTTTTATGGTACTCCTGATGAGAACAACGTAAAATTAAATGAAATAACAGATAAACTAACAATAAGCAGTTCAGAAAAATTAGATTTTTATTATGAATTATTAAACCTCATTGACAGAAAATATAATGGATAACGATGATTGTATATTAATATATAAAAAGAAAATTGGACAGAATATTGCAAAGTACAGGAAATCAAAAAATCTGTCACAAAAAGAACTTGCATCTAAGACCGGAATTACGTCACAAACTCTTTCATGTATTGAAACAGGAATTAATCATCCCTCGTTTAACGTAATGATAAAAATTGCACACGCTTTAAATATTCCATTAGCTTATTTCTTTACATTTGATGATGCTATATATGATATCAACGATAAAGAACTTCTATTTTTAGCCTCAGAAGCGTTTAAAGGTTTAGATTACTCTAACCGTCAAATAGCATTCAAATTAATTAGTTGTTTCAAAGATGAAATAAAATAGAAAAGTTAATAATCATTTTATCCTTTTCTTTGGAAACAATTCTTTCAATGACCGTGCGTAATTTACCATGTGTCGTAACAATTTCTTATCAAAATCAATTATTTCTTTGCCAAGCTCTAATTTTAATTTTTCCTCGGATTCTTCAAGAATATATTCTTTAGAAAAATCAAACAAATCTATATAATCAACACCCAACTTCTCAACAAAAGAACCAATAGATGCAAGCGAAGGAGTTCTTTTCCCAATTTCAATCAAACCAATTGTCGTTGGATGCATATCACACAACTCAGCTAATTCCTGTTGTGTGAAACCTTTCGCTTCACGAATTTCCTTTAATTTCTTTCCAAATAAAATACCAAACTTCATATATTAAGCCTAAAACTAATCATGCCCAAGCACCATAGACTTACCAGTTATTCTTTTTATAACCTATTTGGTTATAATTATCCAAATGGCTAATTGAAATCTTGTTTTTAACGCTACATACTATAAATATAAACAAGATGTTTGAAATAAAATCAAAACACCAAATAGAAAAATCATACAATTGGATAAATTAATTAATGGAAAGATTAGACAGGCAATACAAGCAAAAAATATACGATGAGATTCCAGATATAAAAGTAATATATTATATACTGACCGGATTAACATACAGACAAATAGGAATAAAATTTTATAGTTTCAATACTAATAAATTTATATATCAAGTCCGTAAACTACTTAAACAGTTCAATCTAAGTAACCGCAGACAGTTAGCTTACTTTGCTGTAAAAAATGATTTAATCAATGCAGAAATTTTAGAGGAATACATCAATGCTTGAGGTTTTAACAAAAAACGAACAGGATGTAATGAACCTATTAGTTCAAGGACGCGACTTTAAAAACATAACAGAATTTCTTGCAATTGATTTCAATCAATATAAAATAATAAAAAAATCATTATTTAAAAAATTGAATATTAAAAAAGTGGTTGAAATTTTACCACTATTTATAAAACATAACATGGTTGATATGCTTTATTAATATTAAATCAAGACACAAGTTACTATATAAAATAAATTAAAGGCTAAACCGATACATGCACAAAAAAAAAGAAAAACCAACTATACCAATGAATAAAAACTTGTTCATAGACAGGTTAAAAAAAAAGAAATTTTTATTAAAAATAAATAACAATATATTTACATCTATACCCCATACAAACTTTTAGTTCTAATTAATTGTTAGTATGGGGTACTTTATTGAATAAGAAAGGAGAAACAATGGAAACTAATTATAGTTCCAAAAGACGATGCGATTCAAAATGTGGAAACGAACCACATACCAAGTGTCCACTTAAAAACAACATCAATTATTGCCCATTAATTTGGGAAGACGATTATTCGAACAGAGCAAAAGAAGAAAGAGCTTGGAAGGAGAGTTTACTCAAGGATAATTTGCTTCATGTCAGGCTTAATACAAAACAAAAAGTTGCTTAAAAAATGTTATGCAAAAGAAAAAAGGGGAATTTTATGTTAACACAAACTGTAGAAAAAGATGTAAAACAAAACGATTTAGAATTACAAAGTTTAAAAGCAATAAAAAGGATATTAAAATCACAATGTAACAAAAATGATATTAACAGTGAGGAACTGCGCAACATTATTTATGAAAACTACTGTCGTGAAAACTTAAAAACACTTGCTGATATTGCATATAGAACAAGTATTATTCCAAAAGAAATTAAAAATGCTATAAAAGAAATACAAAACAATAAAAATGATCTTGAGTTATGTAGCAAACTATATAAACAGTTTATTAAAAGTTTTAGAAGAGAACAAGAATTTAAGGACTTTGCATCATTTTGGTCTTTTCAACAAATGTGTAAAACCATGGAAAAATTAAGTCAGAATGACCTTGGACAAGGGATCAAAACACAAAACAAATTTACTAAAGACATTAACATTGAATTGTTACTTACTTTTAGTATTTTACAAGATAAGAAAAACAAAAACTTTGTTTTTAGAACTAAAAATAATCTATACAACATTCCTCAACTTGTTAATTGGATTGAAGAAAACAAATATAAACCAATTGAGGATTTAACACGAGAGGAATGTGAAGTAATTTATATGCTTATTAGAGGTAATAAAAATGATTTGAATACAATATTAGGTTTTGAATTAGCAATAGAACACAAAAAACCGAGTGAAATACAACTATTAATAGCGAACTTACCGAAAAAATTTCATGTTGAAAATATCACACAAGTTGTATTCAGAGTATTGTTATTAAGACCAATTATTCTAACACTCGGACATAATTTGAGAATAATACATCATATCAAATCAATTAATAAAGAACTATAAAAAGCTTTACAAAAATAAACATTTTGTTTTATTGTAAAATGCTTATGCTATCTTTGTAATATATAGGGGTAAATTTATATGAAAACTTCACTAGCTACCGAATCTCTTATACCTATAAGACGTATTTTATCAAATGCTGAACATATAAATACTTATGTACCTGCGTTTAACAGAATGAGACAGGGTAATGAAACTCATGTTATAATAGTACCCAAAATTATAACAAAACTAGTTAATAAATTTTTCAAACCAAAAGAACTGGAAACTGTTCATGCCCCTATTATAACAAAGATGGAAATGCCATATTATCGTTTCGGAGAAATTCCAGATCCACAGGATTTAGCATACAACTCTGCGCAAAGAAAACTTGCAGAAATCTACGTTAGACAGGCTCAATCCGGCATACCGGGTTATACAGTGGAACGGAATATTGAAGCTATGAGAAGCGTACCAGATGTAGTCAAAGATATGCTAAATCCGTTAGATATACAAGCGGACGGTCACATCGACCAAAACACTATTAATAAAGCATATGATATTGCTAAAAAAGCTAAAAGTATCTCACCATATGAATATCCACCAATGTTCGCAGGAAAACCTGAAGAGATTTTATCTGAAACATCGGAAACATTAGAATCACTCAAACCCCATATAACATCAGAAATAACTTCTCTTGAAGATAATATTGAAATATTAGACCCAAGATTCAAAATTTTTGAAGAGGGTAGTCCAAATCTAGATATTGATTCAGAGCATTTAAGCAGTATAACATCTAATGTAGGAGAGGCTCTGGATTCAGATATCATACAAAATATTATAAAAAAATCAGGCGATGACATCGCTGATATGTTGGATGCTTTCACAGATTTATACTAAATAATAGCTAATCCTGCCGATAGAGTTTTTACAATTACTGAAACATTACCACCATTATTTACAGCTTTATAATATGCAGCAATACTTTCTCCATTGCTTACAATATTTGACAATAATTTAATATAACTTTCAATCAAAGGATGTCCCAGTTTCTCCATTTCTTTTAATACTTTTTTGACGAATACCAAATCCGTATTTGTTAAATACGGAGAAATTAAATCGATATTTGTTCGGCATTGTTTTATTTTGTGAACATAGGAACGAGCAATAGGATGAATACCATTATGAATATAGGTATCACAATAGTTACAATAGTCTCCATGAATATACTTCATTGCTTGTTGCTGTTCACTAACACGACCAAAACGCAATGCAATTGTTCCGGGAACACGTTCAACCCATTTTTGTCCAGTAGAGTATAACTCTTTAACATCACTCACTTTATTACTAACATGGGTAAAATATCTTCTTGATATTTCATTAAATGCCTCCAACGCATTTTTAAATGTCACGGTATCCCCCTGACGAAATGTTAAAAATAGCTGTTCAAAATTTTTCGTTGATTGTCCCCCACCGTATCCGGACAGAACATCTAAGTTAAGTTCCGCAGGTTTTATTTTATTAACCAAACTTGAATTCATAATTCCATCCCTAAAAGTTTCAACATCTATATGGTAAAATGATTTTACACTTGAATCTTCTGATGCAATTTTACCAATAATAGCTGTTGCATCAACTTTTTGTGTTTCCAAAAGACTATTAATAGATAAAGAGGTTTCATTGTCAAAATTGGCAACCAAATCAAAAGGATTTCCAATTCTTCTCTTTCCGAGCTTTTCAAGTTCTCTTTCTTCATTTATTGTTCTTTTTAAATTAATTAACCCTTCATGTTCTTGCTCAGATTTCGTATTTATAACCAATAAATCCTCACAACTTTGGATAAGTGAAACTCTATGCTGCCTAATAAACTCATCTAAATTATCTAGAGTCAGTTCTTCACTTGTTCCTCTAAAACTCAATTGTTTATTTGAAATATTATTAATAGAATAAATTTTCATACTACCTCAAATACATTATAAACCCTCACTGCCAAAATTTTTGCGTATTGTATAAACAAACATTAACTTATGTAAATTTTATGCGTGTCAACTAGCAAAAAAATTCCAGTAGAGGTTTAATAAAATTTCGGGGACACTTATGCTAATTAAGAGTAAGAACAATTATAAAGATAAAATATCTTATGGCGGTGGGCTAACGAAACCTATGATTGCCGATATAAGATCTACTGATGTTTCAAGAGTACAAAATTATTTTGCACATAATAATATTAATACTGAATTCCAAAATAACAGGTTTATTGCTTGGGCTTCAGTGAGAGTTTTTGAAATTTTAAAATCATTCCAAGAAAATTTCGGACTAAAACTAGGATTCCCAACAAATATATTAGTAAAAGATGTTAACTCACTAAATCTTCCTAATTTAGAAAACACTTACGGTTTTTGTAATTTAGTTCCAAGTAAAATCCACAAGAACTCGGATGAAATCACACCGGCTAAAAGTATAATCTTTAACAAAAATTTCCCTTGGCATAACATTAATGAAATTAGTGATTTTGATTTTTACACCACACAAAACTCATCAACGGACTTCTTTTTAGAGTCCGTTTTTCATGAGTTTGGGCATATAATTCACGAAGACCATTTACTTCAAAATTTTAATATTAATACTGTTTTAGAAAAATTAATTTCATTAACAATGCCTAAAACCGTAGAACATTATCAGGATACATATGGTTCTCTGGTAGAAAAAGAAATTTGTAGATATGCAAAAAATGAACCTCTTGATTTAATTGCTTGTGATATGAGCAAACGCTTTATTGACAATATAGACCTCAATTCACTTTTAACAAACGGCAATCCATTTAAAAACTCACCTTATGAAAGATTTTATACGTTAAGAAGCCTATTCAAGGATAAAACACCAATTACGTCCTTAATAAGACAAATATATCAAGGGAAAATACCTACAACAGATTAATAACGCAGTTAAATATATATTGAAAGGAAAGAGTATGAAAATTCAAAAAATTTCATCCAACTTACAGACAACGAACCCTAATTCGTTACCGGTATCGCAAAAAAAGAAAACAATGCACAATAATTCAAACCCAATAATGTCATCCACAGATCTCGCATTTATGGGATCAAAACTCGACTTAATTAAAGGGTTGTTTAAACCTGCCACAAAAAATCTTGATGATGCAATGATGGTTGGAATAAAAGAGTTAAATATTTCTCCGGCAATGACGAGGAGATTAACGCCCAAAAGCCAAGCAAGTACCTACGCTGAAATAGTTATGGCAAAAATAAATGCTACAGAAAAACGAATAAAAGACTTAGAAGAAACTATAAGAACGCAAGCAAAGCCTAAAAGAGTTGTTGAAGCTGAAGACGATTTAAATTTCTATTACAGTTGGGATGATGCTGCACAAGAAGCTAAACACAGAGCAAGGGCAGAAAAGGCACGAAAGGCTGAACGCGATAAATACTGGACAGGACTCAAATGGCTATCTGATGGAGACGAAAAATACGATATCGAAATGGAACCATATTGGAAAGGGTCTGGAAGACATTGGAGAATAGAAAACAATCTTGAAGAAATCAGGTCTATCATCAATGACCATAACATTTCTATAAACGCTCAACGTGAAACATTAGAAGCTCTTAAGAGAGAAAAAGCATCTTATATGGCAGAACTACAAAGTGCATACTTAGAAGATGTCGTTAATCTTACTCTCAATCAAAGAGGAGGCATAAATCAAAGAATTGCCGGATACGATAAAGTTAAAATGCAGATACGACAACATTTTGTTACTCCATTATTAGATACCAAAAAGAATCCAACCATAAGCCTACCGAATGCCGTTGTACTCTATGGCGCAACCGGAGTTGGAAAAACTGAAATGCTGCGTGGAATTGAACACGACTGCGCGAATGTTGCCAATATCGTTCACTTCCCAATGGATACTCCAATAGATGGTTTTATGAAAAAAATCAAAGAGCTTTTAACTGAAGCTCGACAAAGATATATAAAAGATACAAAAAGAACAATCCTATTAATAGATGAAGCAGAAAAATATATGTGCATGAGTTCTGAAAAAGCAAACCGATTAGCTTCCAGTTTTGAAGCTGATGATTTTGATGTCCTCGAAAGATATGGGAAATATGATAAAGAAAATATTGATTTTTTAAAATCGCTTCTGGATAGAATATCCGAAGTTCCGAATCCTGATAATCCTAAAAGTACCCAAAGTGCAACAACACTATTTATAACAACAAACTATCCTCATCTAATCGATCAAGATTTAATGAGAAGAAAAGGTAAATTTCTCCCTATTGCAGTTAAACCGGCAGCAGATGAAGATTTAAAAGCTGTTATTAAACATTATTTCCAACAAAATTCATTGCTGTTGGAACGAACCAAAGCGGCAGCTCAAAATGACAACTTCACGGAGATTATAAATGGTCAAGTGCGTTTTTCACCTAAAGCTAAAAAACTGCTGATTGAAAAAAGAAACAACGGTACATTAAACAATATGTCTATCGACCCAGAACTAAGTGACTGGCCAAATCTTGAACGTTTTATACAATTTATGAACCCATCAGATAAACGTGGGGCTTATAGTAACGTTGAAATCCAATTTATGATACGTGAGGCTTTTGAACGTTATATTGAAAACCCATCAAAACCGATGTATAAATATTTCTTTGAAGTTAAAGATGAAACACTCAGAGATATAACACCATTAAGATATAGTAAATTTAAAATGATTTATAAAATGGTTAATGATAAAGTTGACACTGAAGATTTAGGGAAAGCCCAAAAAGAATTTGCAGATTTGATTCATGCATACCAAAACGGTGAACTTAACGATGAAATGTGTAAAGCTGTCGAAAAACAAATGAAACATATACAAGCTGAATTAGAAAAATTGGAAGAATTACGTAAGAAAGGTATAAAATTATCTGAAAGCGAACAAAAACAATATGATTTATTTAAAATGTGGTATGATATGTGGGAATAAAAATATGAATATAACAAAAATTAATTATAATTACACAAACAATAATAATGATATATCTTTCAAAGCCAAGCTATCAGAAAATGAAATAATGTTTGGGCTAGAAAGAATTATGAATAGCGGAAGTAAAATTGTTGAAAAGAACATGGATTATTTTGTAGACATGAAACGAGGGAATAATATCGACCCAATAAGAAAGCAAAATATTCAAGAATGGTTAACTGATAAATTATCTCGTGCAACTTCTTTTGACCAAAAACGTGAAGAAAGATTAGCACGAGAAGAAATTGCTTATCGAGAACGTCAAGAAAACAACAACAAAATTTTACGTGGAATAAAACGACTAATTTCAACAATGCAAAGTTCACGTAATGAGAAAAGCTCTACAAATCCTGTAATTCAAAGATTTAATGCTGATTGTGAAGAAGCAAATTTCTTCACGAGATTTAAAGATTTATTCTCTTCATACTTAGAATTAATTCAAAAACCGGTTGAAAAGAAGGAAGAAAAACCTCTTGAACTAAGCGACATTTTTGAACAAATAGCAAAAGAAAATTTTGGTCTAAACCTCAATGCAAAAGTAGAAGTGGAAGCAACAATATCTTCTTCCACAAATAAGGCTACAACAATTCATCCACAGACTTCTGCTAAGATTACAGAAAGCCTCAATCCGTCTAACGACCTATTAACACAATTTGAGGAATTAGAACAACGTAGGATGAAATCTAAACCAAGAACACAAATGACACCTGAAGAAATTGAAGAAGATTGTAAATGGTATAGGGAAGTTTATTACCCACTTCTTGAAAAAATCAAGCAACAAAACATTTCTACTATTCCGAAAAAATCCTTCTCAGATAATCCGCTTGAACAAGTTCAAGAAAAACACGATTATATTCAGTATGTTTTATCTAGAATGAGAGACAACGAAGCATCTTACTATGACGGGATGGTAGCTTTTGAAAAATACGGCATTAATGGACCCGCTTTTGAAACCGGAGAGTTCTCTACGCTGTCATTCATTAGAGGAGATTTCCCAAACACTCCTACTGAAAGATGTGTCAATAAACTCATGGATTTATATGAAAAATTCGCTAAAGGAGTATATCTTGATGATGAGGGACTCCTTGCAGGAATAGGCGATGACATTAGTTATATGGGAGTTATTGCTGAAAAAGGAGCTATTACATCCATTCCTCAACTCAAAAGAGCCTTGGAAAAAGGCAAAAAGTTCATTTGGAGCAATGATGGAATTGATAAATTACACAAAACTTTAACTTATGGGGAAGATGCTCCCTTCAAAAACAACCAAGAAGTTGAAGATATTATTCAACAATTCTACCAAACTGCTTTTAACAACAGAACTCCGTTCAAAGATAATTTCGACATTCAAGCTTATGAAAGAGTTTGGGGAATTAAAAGGTAATAGCAATTTTTTATATGTTCTTATTTTATATTAACAGGTAGTGTGATGAAAATATTTTCTATAAACAATGTGAATACTAAATATATTATGTTTGCGAATGCAGATACAATAAAACCTGCCCAAGCTAATACTCAACCAATACAGACAGATACATTTGAGAAGGAGGATAAAAAACTTTCTACAAATGCCAAAATTGGTATTGGCATAGGAGTTATTGCTTTAGCTACCGGACTTTATTTTTTAACAAGAGGAAAAACTAAAGTCAAATCTAAAAGTAGTGACTCACTTCCGACTTCAACACCACCTAAAACACCAACCCCAAATCATACACCTACCCCACCAGATTCTTCAAATTACTTACTAACACAATTTGAGGAATTAGAACAACGTAGGATGAAATCTAAACCAAGAACACAAATGACACCTGAAGAAATTGAAGAAGATTGTAAATGGTATAGGGAAGTTTATTACCCACTTCTTGAAAAAATCAAGCAACAAAACATTTCTACTATTCCGAAAAAATCCTTCTCAGATAATCCGCTTGAACAAGTTCAAGAAAAACACGATTATATTCAGTATGTTTTATCTAGAATGAGAGACAACGAAGCATCTTACTATGACGGGATGGTAGCTTTTGAAAAATACGGCATTAATGGACCCGCTTTTGAAACCGGAGAGTTCTCTACGCTGTCATTCATTAGAGGAGATTTCCCAAACACTCCTACTGAAAGATGTGTCAATAAACTCATGGATTTATATGAAAAATTCGCTAAAGGAGTATATCTTGATGATGAGGGACTCCTTGCAGGAATAGGCGATGACATTAGTTATATGGGAGTTATTGCTGAAAAAGGAGCTATTACATCCATTCCTCAACTCAAAAGAGCCTTGGAAAAAGGCAAAAAGTTCATTTGGAGCAATGATGGAATTGATAAATTACACAAAACTTTAACTTATGGGGAAGATGCTCCCTTCAAAAACAACCAAGAAGTTGAAGATATTATTCAACAATTCTACCAAACTGCTTTTAACAACAGAACTCCGTTCAAAGATAATTTCGACATTCAAGCTTACGAAAAGGTTTGGGGAGTTAAAAGGTAATAAGTTTTAATGCAGGATATAAAATATGAGAATATCACCTATTAATAATATATGGAATAATGAATACTCAACACAAATAGCTATTCCAAATAAAACCGGCTTATATAACGCGCAGAAACCACAAGACCAATTTTGTAAGTCAAACATAAAAAATTGTTCAAGTGTTCTACCATTTAAAGGTTTTACTGAAAAAGTTGTAATGGAACATTTTAACGAAATGTTTGTTGGTTTTGAAAAACAAAAATTACAATTAAACGAAATCTTATTGGAACCCTTTTTTAAATCACGTGTATCACACATATTTAAACGAGCACATAATCCAATACCCCCATCAATTTTACTGCATTCGCCCGATAAGTTGCTTATAAGAAATTTTAACGATGCTACGCAAAAAACAATAACTACATTTTTTCCAGAAGATGTTACTAGAATATCAGACATTCCGAATGAACAGTTTCTACCTAGAATAGCAGAAATTTTAGAAGCAAATAAACCTGCAAAACCTGAATATCCAAGTACACATTTAATTATTATAGAAAATATTGAAAACTATCTAGGAATGAATTACAACCAAGCCAAAAGACTACGAAATTTCAACTATGATAGCCAAGATATAAACATACTTCAAAGAAATAATAATAGCGATAATATCAACTATTTTAAAAGCTTATTAGATTATTGTCACACATCCAGACGTTCAGGGGGGTATGAAACAAGCTTTTTATTTACGTCTTCACGTCCACACTTAATACACCCGGACTTCCGAAGTGGGAAAATGGAAAAAATAGAAATTCCAAGGTTAAACGATGATGAAACAGTACAACTATTTATAGAACTGCTTCGAGCTAAAATTCCAAATCTGATGAATTTTAATACTGAACAACTTACTAAAATAAAAGAAACTTGCCAAACAGATGCCGTAAAAGGAGCATTTAATTATGATGATTTAAACAGGCTTGCTCAAGAAATACAGCTACGCAATAAAGGACAAGATTTCGATTTTATTATCAAATTGACACAGGGTACCCCACGTGCTTTCTCTCCTGAAGATATTATTCGTCAAGAACGAATAACACGTGTTTTCTCTTACAAACCTACCGAATACGAAATATTAAAAGGTAAATATGAAAACGGAGATATAACAGAAGTTGAACAAAAACTCTTTGAAGAATTAACGGCAAAAAATAAAATTAAAATTCAAGAATTAGAAGAAAAAGAAAAACTTGGAACAATCACGATCTTAGAAAAAGAAGAATTAAAAAAATTAAAAGAACTTGATGATTAATACTAGTATTTAAAAATACAAATGCCATATTATACACCAAACAAATGGTTGATAATCATGCTGAAATTAGTATAATTAACAAGTATGGCAGAAAAATCTAAAATTGAATGGACCGAATCGACTTGGAATCCAGTTACTGGTTGCACAAAAATCAGTGAAGGTTGTAAGCATTGTTATGCTGAAAGAATGGCGAAACGTCTATATGCAATGGGACAAAAAAAATATAAAAATTGTTTTAACGTAACGACACATGAAGACTGTTTAGAAGAACCTTTGAATTGGAAAAAGCCTCAAATAATCTTTGTTTGCTCAATGAGTGATTTGTTTCATAAAGATGTTCCTGATGAATTTATTATCAAAGTATTTGAAGTTATGAATAAAGCATCTTGGCATACATTTCAAGTCTTAACAAAAAGGGCTGAACGGTTGGAAAAAATTGCATCAAAATTAAACTGGACACCCAATATTTGGCTTGGAGTTACAGTAGAATCTGATGCACAAAAGAGAAGAATTCCTTACCTAATTAATACACCTGCACATATTAAATATTTATCTATTGAACCTATGATTACAGAAATAAAAGATCTATGTTTACAACATATTAACTGGGTTATAGTTGGAGGAGAAAGCGGTCCTGGTGCAAGACCTCTTCAAGAAAACTGGGTTACTAAAATTAGAGATAAATGTATCGAAAATAAAGTACCTTTCTTTTTTAAACAATGGGGAGGAGTCAATAAAAAAATTGCAGGTTGCGTTTTACAAGGTCGACAATGGAAAGAATTTCCTATTTAATTTTTAATTAAAATTTCTCTTAAATTTTGTTTTCGTTGTAAGGCTTCTGATTTAAGTTTTTTACCATCTTTTGTTAAGTATTTAGATTTAATACGCTCATTACAAAGTACACATAAATAATTCTGCTCAATTAGTATGTTTATTGCTTTCTTGATATTTGTTGAAGTAGGAATCTCAGTAGGAGATGCATCTTTCCATGAATAAAAGTCATTATACAATTTAGAAAATAATGTTAATAAACATATTGTTTTATTTTTTGTAATTTCTTTTATTTTCTGACTTAACTCAAAATAAGAAACATCGTCACAGTTATCAAAAAGCCCTAGTTGTCCATTTTTATTATTAGAAATTTTTTCTGATAACAAGCTAGAATAAGTATCAAGAAATGCACTTGCGACACCAACCGAGCTAGTTAATAAACATAAATAAAACCTATCGGCATTTTCAAGTTCTCTATCTTTTGTACGTGTAATTGCAACGTTTATAACAAAGTCCTTTTCAATATCTTTGAATGCATGTTTTATAAGCCAACGAACGACCACAGCATTATTAAGTTGTTCTATGTCTTTAGCTTGGCGTTTCAATAAACGCAACATACGAAGTTCAATACCAAAATAATCTGCGATTTTTCTTAAACTATCATCATCGTCTCTACCTAAAATACGTTCATGCGCATTTGTATTAATTAATATTAGAATATCTTTTAACTTACTATTATCCTTTATTAGTTCTTTTAAACGTGGCAACTTTAATTCTACAGAAAATGGATCTGCAAAAATCATCCCCCATGGGGAATCACTTAAGCCCAAACTAAAACTATCAACACAATTTTCCCAAGATTCGCTTAACACCGTACAAGCTATCTGGGATTGCAATTTATTACTTTTTAAAAATTCATCAACATTTAAAGATAATTTTTCGGCATTTTCAGAATTCTGTTCGCTTAAAAGCATCACCACTTTTTCAATATTATTGGCAGAATTTTCTAATTGTTTCTTCGAGCTATTTAATGCAATCAAAGGTGAACCAAGATTAGCATCATCAAACTTTCCACAACCCGCATATAAATCTAAATATATAAATTTTCGTCTTTCTTTTTGCACATTGTTAAAAGAACTAGAAATAGAAATACAACTATCATAAACGCTCTTAAATAATTTATGCTTAATTGCTGTATGTGGAGCTTCTTCATTAAAATGTGATTGAGCGACATCTACCATAAAACAATTTTAACATATAAGCAACATATTTCCAGATTTGTAAATAAAAATTAATTTTTAATAGCTGCATTATCTTGCCGAAAATAATCAAACTGTCTGTTAAGAATAATCAAACTGAGTGTTCATTTACATTCACAAGTATTATTTTCTTTGCTATTAATTTTTTATATATTTAATTACTTTAGCAGGATTACCTGCAACAATAACATTATCCGGTACGTCTTTTGTCACGACTGAACCTGCTCCGACAACAGAATTTTCTCCGATTGTTACACCTCTTAAAATTGTTGCGCCTGCACCAATCCAACAATTTTTCTTAATATGAATAGGAAGGCAGGTTATTACTGTACGTTCGTCCAAGTCATGATTATTTGAAATTAATTGAACATTAGCCGCCAACATTGTGTTATCTTCGATTGTAATTCCGCCTGACGCCATCATCAAGCTGCCGTTCATCACAACAACATTATTTCCGATTTTTACTTTACCTAAATTCACTCCTGTAATCGGTGTTCTAACGTCAACATTTTCGCCTCTATTTGGAATAAGTATATTCAAAAGCTCATTATATTCTTCACTATAAGGCATTGTATGATTAAGTTTCCATACATTTTGAACTTCTTCTTTCCAATGCCTTTGCTGTTCGGGAGTTAAATTTGCGCAATCTATTCTAAGTTCTTCCATTGTTACCTCTTTTATTTATTTTGTTTAACAGGATGTATGATATTGTTGTTATTATTTACGATAATCGATAATTTTCAAAATTGCAAATACTTATATTAAAATGGTATTTAATTTGCAGCCAATATTAGGAATATATGCTTATATTTCTTTTAACACTTTGCAAGGGTTGCCAACGGCAACAACGTTATCAGGAATATCTTTTGTCACAACCGAACCTGCACCTATAACTGTATTATTCCCAATTCTTACTCCGGCAAGTACTACAACATTCCCGCCAATCCATACATTATTTCCAACGGTAATTGGTTTTGCGTATTCAAGTCCCTTATTTCTTGTTGTTACATCCAAAGGATGGCAGGCTGTATAAAAACCACAATTCGGTGCGATAAAGACATTATCTCCAAACGTTACTCTGGCACAATCCAATATAACAAGATTATGATTTGAATAAAAATTTTCGCCAATCTCAATGTTATAGCCGTAATCGCAGATAAAAGACTGTTCAATCAAAAATTTCTCGCCTGTTTTGCCAAGAATTTGTTTTATTAATTTCGCTCTCTCTTCAATTTCATCATAGTTAAGGTTATTATATTTTTGGCACAAGAGTTTACAATTTACTCTATCATTTTTCAGATAATCAGCCTCCGCATTATATAATAAACCTTGCAACATTTTTTCTTTTTCATTCATAGTTTCAACACCTATACTAACAATTTCTGTACTTCTTTTCGTTTAATTTTACGGGTTGTGGTGCGTTCGAAAGCTTCTTTGCGCAATATTATATTATTCGGTCGTTTGTAGGCTGTCAAGCGCTGAGATAATAATTTTATATCAGCCCTGACAAATCTCTCAACCTCTTCTTCTGAATATTCATTATACAATTCCTTATTAGGAACAACAACAGCGGCTACTTCTTCGGTTCCGTCTTTGGCTCCAAAAGTTCTGTGAGAACCCAGAACGCAAACCTCAGAAATATATTTACTTTTTTCTAAAACTGACTCGACTTCTTCAGGGAAAACTTTTTTACCACCGGAAAGGACTATCATATTTTTAATTCTACCGGTTATATAAATGTGGCCATCTTTATCAAATTTTGCGATATCGCCTGTGTGAAGCCACCCGTCAGAATCGATTGTTTCGGCAGTTAATTCGGGTTGATTACGATAGCCCTTCATCACAGACGGGCCTTTTAGTTGAAGTTCTCCTGTTTCTTTGTCAATTCTCGCCTCAAATTGTTTAAGCGGACGACCGACAGAATTCAAAACGCCACGTTTATCAGTATTTACAGAAACGACAGGACTTGTTTCTGAAAGCCCGTAGCCTTGATAAACTTTTATACCAATGGTTTCGAAGAATTTTCCAACACTAACATCAAGCGGCGCACCGCCTGAAATACAGCCTATAAACCTACCGCCAAACTGATCATGAATTTTCTTAAACATTAGTTTCTTTAAGGAATAAAACGGCACAAACTGCGCAACGGCATAAAGTACACTGAATGCATATTGAGTAAACTTTGAAGAATTTTTCAATTCATTTTCAATAGCGCATTTTAGAAGCTTTAAAAACGCCGGAACTACTATCATAAATTCTATCTGCTTTTCCCTCATAACACTAAGAATATCTTTAGGTTTAAGACTGTGGGAGTAATAAACTGAAAATCCAAAATTTAAAAACGCAGAAAATCCGACGGTCATTTCAAAAAGATGATTCATAGGAAGGATTGAAAGCGTTTTTATTTTTCTATCAGGCAATATTACAGCAAGTGCCTCTTGTAAATCCTCAAGCTGGCTCGTAATATTTTTAAAACTTATCTCGACCCCTTTCGGAGAACCGGTGGTACCTGAGGTATAAATAATAAACGCTGTTGCTTTAGAACTTCTTTTTCGCCATTTCGCGTTATAAATATCAGGAAGTTCATAAATACTAACAGCATTTTTTTCGTGAAAGTGTTCATCAATAACAATAATATGTTTCAACGACGGAATTTTAGCCTGAATATTTTTTGCGGTTTCAAGATATTTAGCAGAAACAAACATTAAAACGGGTTCTGCGTCGGTCAAAATTGATTTCAACTCATATTCTGTAAGTTTAACATCTAACGGCACCGTTATCGTTCCAGCCAAAATTGAAGCAAATACACAGGCGCCGTATTCAGGTTTTGATTCGGATAAAATCGCAACCCGTTCACCTTTAGATACAGCAACTTCATCAATAAGATATCTTCCAAGCTTACGCGAAAGAAGTCCCAGACCTTTATATGTAAATTCTTTCCATCCAAAAGACTCTTTAATTCCGAGAGCCACTCTCTCTTCATAATCACAAGTTTTGTCCTCTAAAAGTGACAAAATATAACGACTTCTTAATCCCATTGAACCTCCAAACGACAATAACATTGTATTAAAATTTCATCAGGAAGTCAAAATATTTAACATTAAAAGCAGTTCTCCGGCCCTGCTCGTCACGCTCACGCGTGCCGACACCGGCCTGCGCTGTCTAATTCGTCACTCACAAGACTCGCTCACGTTCCTTATCGCGGGTCTTGCTCTGACAATTAAGAAATCGTCATTCTATTATTTTCCATTATCTCTTTCAAGTCTAATTTCGTTTACAGCGTCGTAAATATCTTTTTCGGAGATTTTCAAAAAATTAGCGGCTATCATTGCCGCCTGTAGTCTATTTGTAACATTTAATCTAGATATAATTTCTTTAACATGAGCTTTAACTGTAGCCTCAGATACAAATAACTTTGCTGCTATTTGGTTATTAGTATAACCGACTGCTACATATTTCAGCACACTAAGTTGACTCGGACTCAATAAATCTTCCAACATTAAATTCTCTCTTTCTTTTACATAAACTATTTATTACAGGGGATTTGTTATTACCCTCAAACCCCAAACGAATATATAGTCTTACAAAAGAGAGAGCTTGTATATTATCCAGTTGGACATAATATTTTCTCAATAAAAAAATCGGGATGACAAGATTCGAACTTGCGACCCCCGCGACCCGAACACGGTGCGCTACCAAACTGCGCTACATCCCGATTTATATAAATATTGTACTCTAAAAAAATAAAATGCAATACTTTTTAACTAAACAAATGACGAATATCATTTTTCAACCATTGATTAATAATCATACAACAGAAAGGCGGTAAAAATGATTAGTCAAAGACTTGAAAAAGCTTTAAACAAACAGCTTAACTATGAATTGTATTCAGCATACCTTTATTTTTCTATGAAAGCATTCTTTTCAAAAAGTGCATGGTGTGGATTCAGGCAATGGATGTGCGTCCAGGCTCATGAAGAAATGGAGCACGCTATGGGTATTTATCACTACTTAATAGAACGCGGTGCAAGTGTTGAACTTGAAGCGATAGAAAAGCCTGAACACGATTGGACTGATACTCTTGCTGTGTTTGAACACGCTTATAATCACGAAAAAGGTGTTACTGAGCGTATCAACGAACTCTTCACTATTATGGAAGAGGAAAAAGACCGTGCGGCACTTTCATTCCTCGATTGGTACTTAAAAGAGCAGGTAGAAGAAGAACGCAACGCTAAAGTTATTCTTGAGAAGTTGAAATTCATTGGTGATGATAAAACAGCATTGATGATGCTAAACGATAAACTTATGTCAAGAGAAATTCAAAAGCATGATATCAAATAATAAAAAAGGGCTTTTTAAAAGCCCTTTTTTTGTCTTGCTCGACTCGCGTTTAACGGGTCTCCGGCTCTGCTCGTTTCGCTCTCGCGAACCGACACCAGCCTCGCCCTCAGCTCGCTCGCGCTACATAATAAGTCCGCCGTCGACTTCAATTACCTGACCGGTGATATAATCTGTATCAGCGGCCAAGAATTTAACCGTTTTGGCGATATCTTCCGGTTCACCAAGGCGTTTCAACGGAATAAAGTCTAAGAATTTAGACGTATCCAAATCTTTAGTCATATCAGTATTGATAAACCCTGGAGCAACAGCGTTAACTCTAATTCCGCGAGAACCAAGTTCTTTTGCTAGAGTTTTAGTTAAACCAATCAAACCTGCTTTTGCTGCTGCATAGTTTGCTTGACCGGCATTACCATTAACACCTACAACACTTGCCATGTTAACGATTGCACCGCTTCTTTGTTTCATCATAACTTTTACAACAGGTTGTGAAACATAGAACGCACTAGAAAGGTTTGTATTAATAACTGCATTCCAGTTTTCTTCACTCATTCTCATGAATAAGCCATCACGTGTAATACCTGCGTTGTTTACAAGAACGTCAATTCTACCGAATTTTTCAACGATTTCAGCAATACCTGCGTTTACTTGTTCTGCATTTGATACGTCAAATTTGTAAGCTGCAGCGTCAACGCCTAATGCTTTGATTTCTTCAACAGTTTTATTTGCAGCATCAACGTTTCCTGCATAGTTGATAACAACATCATAACCAGCTTTTGCAAGTTCCATTGCGCAAGCTTTACCGATTCCGCGTGAACCGCCTGTTACTAATGCTAATTTTTCTGACATTTTGTCCCTCTTTCTATTAAACTTCACACATTAATTCTGATTTCAACGCTTCTACAGTTGCTTCCAATGATGCCATATCAGAAACGTTATAAACTTTTGCTTCCGGTGCAATCTTTTTGTTCAAACCGGCAAGAACTTTACCTGGGCCGACTTCTACAAAATATTCAACGCCATCTGCAACCATTTTTTCGATTGTTTGAGTCCAGTAAACTGATGAACAGATTTGTTTAGGCATTTTTGCTCTAAAATCTTCACTATTTGTTGTTGCTTGCGCATCAACGTTTGTTATTACAGGAATTGAAGCGTTATTAAGTTCTAAGCTTGTTGCAAATTCTGCAAAACCCTCAGATGCTTTTTCCATAAATTTAGAGTGGAAAGCACCAGACACAGGAAGCGGAACAACTCTTCTTACACCGTTTGCAAGTAAGTGTTCACTTGTTTTTGCAACAGCGTCATTGTCACCAGTGATAACCACTTGCGCAGGTGAATTGTAGTTTGCAACATCAACATAACCAACTTTTGAACCTTCTTCCAATGCTGCTTTCAATTGTTCTTCAGAAGCGTTCAAAACTGCAGCCATCGCTCCGCCTGTAGCTGATTCGTTCATAAGGTCAGCGCGTTTTTGGATAGCTTTGAATGTTGTTTCCAAACTCATAACACCAGCAGCGTACATCGCGCAGTATTCACCAAGAGAGTGGCCCGCAACATAGCTTGGTTCAACATTAAATTGTGATTTCAAAGCTTCTAACGCTGCAATTGACATTGTTACGATACAAGGTTGGGTGTTAACCGTTTGTTTTAGGTTTTCTTCCGGTCCCTCAAAGCATAAAGTTGAAACACTTTTGCCTAAAGTTTTATTAGCGCTTTCAAAAACATTTTTTGCGCTTTCAAAATTTTCATATAAGTCTTTTCCCATGCCAACAGACTGTGAGCCTTGTCCCGGGAATAAAAATGCGATTTTTTTCATTAAAAATACTCCTCAAATTAAAGGCTTATCGCATACCGATAAGCCAATTATTGCCGTCGACTCAGCCGACTAACAAATACCTTCTCTCAAACGAACGATTGCCGCGCCCCATGTCATTCCGGCACCGAAACCGCATAGAATCGCAGTCGTTCCGAGTTTAATCTTACCTTTTTCAACGCCCTCAGCCAGAGCAATAGGAACTGACGCCGCTGATGTGTTACCGTAATACTTAATATTGGAGATAACTTTTTCATCAGGATATTGAAGTCTTTGCTGCATAGCCTCGATAATACGTTGGTTTGCCTGGTGCGGAATCAAGTAATCCACATCTTCCGGTGTCATACCTGCTTCATCAAGACATTTATCAATGTATTGCGGTAGAACTTTTACAACGAATTTATAAACTTCTTTACCGTTCATTTTAATATGACAATCTTTTTGAGTGTTTGGAGCAACAAGCGGACAAGTTTTTCCAGGGCTGTCCATATAAATATATTGACCGATTGTTCCATCTGCACGAATATCTAAAGCAAGAATATCATCAACGCCATCTTCTGCTTCTGTAACAACCATTGCACCGGCACCATCACCGAAAAGAATCGAAACGCTTCTGTCTTCCCAGTCAACAAGTCTTGAGTTGTTGTCAGTTGCAACGATTAAAATATTTTTGTAAAGGCCAGAGCCAATAAAGCCTCTAGCGATTTGTAAACCGTAAATCAAACCTGAACAAGCCGCAGTAATATCAAACGCCGGAACATAATTAGGAATTCCAAGAGCAGCCTGAATATGGCACGCGATAGCAGGATACAATTGAGGCGGAGCAGATGAAGCTGCAATAACCAAATCAATATCTTCGGCTTTAAAACCAGATTTTTCAATAGCATTTTTAGCCGCGCCGATACCTAAATCAATAGCTGTTTCATCCCCAGATACCAAACGTCTCTCTTTAATACCTGTTCTTGTATAAATCCACTCGTCAGAAGTTTCATACAATTTAGTCAAATCATCGTTAGTTACAACAGTTTCAGGAAGAGAGTAACCAACACCTGCGATTCGTAACGGTTTAATTTTTTCTGTCATTCTAGTTATTCCTCATAAAATTTAGCTATTTTTTCGTTAACGCCGGATTCAACGGCTTCTTTTGCGACGCGAACAGCGTTTTTGATAGCATAAGCTTTGCTTCTGCCGTGCGAAATAATGGTAATACCTTTAACACCTAATAATAATGCGCCGCCAAACTCTTCATAGTTAATTCTTGAATATATTCTTCTAAAGAAAGGTTTAGCAAGCCAACCCAAAATCATACCGATAAAATCGCTTTTGAATTCGTGCTTAATCATTTTGAAAAGAACAGAACCGGTACCTTCTGTAACTTTTAATGCAACGTTACCGACAAAACCGTCACATACAACAACATCACAAATATTTGAGTAAAGCTCTTTGCCTTCGATATTACCGATGAAGTTAATCCTGTCTTTGCATTCTTCAAGCAATTTGAAAGTGTTTTTAGCAAGTTCGTTACCTTTTCCGGCTTCTTCACCGATATTCAAAACGCCGATTCTAGGATTTTCAACGCCAAGAACGTTTTTAGAGAAAGTTGCACCCATAACAGCGAACTGATGTAGCATTTCAGGAGTTGAATTGCTGTTAGCCCCCGCGTCAATAACCACAATAGGTTTATCCATAGTCGGCAAAGTTGCCGCGATTGCAGGTCTGTCAATACCAGGTAAACGGCCAAGACCAAACAAACTGGAGGCCATTGCAGCACCTGTAGAACCGGCCGCAACAACCGCGTCAGAACTTCCTGTTGCGACAGCTTCGACGGATTTAACAATAGATGAATCTTTTTTCTTACGAATAGCCTGACCAACAGCCTCACCCATTTCAATAACTTCTGAGGCAGGAGTAAGTTTCAAATCCAGCTTTGTGTAGTCGATTTTTATACGATGCTTTCTACCGGCTCTACCCTTATCGGTTAAAAAGCCTTTATTTTTAACGTCATCCAAAACATTTTGGATTTCGTCAACTTTACCAACTAACTCTAAGCCTACTCCATATTCTTGAGCGGCCCACACAGCACCTGCGACTATTTCGTAAGGAGCGTGATCACCACCCATTGCATCAACTGCTATTCTTGTCATCTTTCCCTCTCAACAAATTTTTATATAACGCAAAGGGGATTAACCCTTTGCGTTTATCAAATTAAACTATTCTTCAGTTTTTTCTTCTTCAACAACTTCAGCTTTAACTTCTTCTGCTTTAGGAGCCTCAACAACAGCTGTAGCGCCTTTTTTGCTAACTACTTTACCTTTGTAAGTGCCGCAGCTTGTGCAAACTGTGTGAGTTAAAACTGTTTCGCCGCAGTTAGGGCAAACTGTAGTTGCAGGTGTTGTAGCTTTCCAGTTTGATCTTCTGTGTCCTTGTGCGGAATGTCCTGTTCTTTTCTTTGGTACTGCCATTTTTCTTTTCCTTTTTTATTTATTACTACTTATTTCGGGTTAATATTGAGATTTTTGAAAACCTCTAAACGCGGGTCAGCCACATCCTCTTCGGAAGCAAAACTTCCCCTATTACAATTTATACCACAAACTTTTTGATTTGGAATATTTAATATTACAGATTGATACAATAAGTCACAAATATCAATCTCATCTTCGCCGCATAAATCGGTTACAAACTGGTCGCTTTTAAGTTCAATTTCCTGTCCGTAACTGTCTAACAGCGAGTTTTTGGCAAACATTTCGTCAACATCAAAATCAAGATTGTACTCAAATTCTTTCAAACAAAAGTCGCAAACTAACTTAACAATTCCCTTAACATTTCCACTAATTTCGATAAAATCACCCATGGATTTCACTTCCAGTTCGGCGTCTAAGGGTTGAACCAGGTCAAGTCCCTCGATAAAATCGTGGAACTTAACGCTCATATATTTATCTTTAGTATTTTCTAATTCTTTGATACTTATTAAATTAGACATATTGTTCTTCTTGTAATGCTAATGCTGCGATTTGATTTGAGTAGAAACAAACTTTTTTCAATGGGCCGGTTGTTTCTTTTTCGACCAGAACTACCTGATTAGTTTTCAAAAGAGTGTTCAATTCTTCATATAATGCCGGAGTGTCTTCTGAATAAAGAACCAGCGGTGCGGTTGAACCTTTAATAAAAACTAATAAAGAAAGTCTTTTTTTAATATTTTGAGCATTGAATTGTTGTGCCATTATGCTATCTCCTTTTTAGGAAATGGTTTAGGCGTAAGCCTAAACCATAACTGTCATTGTATTTTCGATAATTTTGTTGAAGCTGTCAGCTTTCAAGCTTGCGCCACCAACAAGTGCGCCGTCGATGTCAGATTTTGACATTTGTTCAGCGATTGTTTCAGGTTTTACAGAACCGCCGTAAAGAATTCTGATAGAATCAGCAGCTTGAGCGCCTGCAACTTCTTTAACAACGTTTCTAATCATAGCGATTACTCTGTTAGCTTCATCAGAATCGCAAGTTTTGCCAGTTCCGATAGCCCAGATTGGTTCGTAAGCGATAACAGATTTAGCAACATCTTCAGAAGAAATTCCGTCGAGTGCTGCTTTAATTTGACCTGCAATCCAAGAATCTGTAACGCCTTCTTCTCTTTGTTCAAGAGTTTCGCCGCAGCAGATAATAGGAATTAAACCTTTTGCAAGGATTGATTTTGCTTTTTTGTTAATCATTTCATCAGTTTCAGAGAAGTATTGTCTTCTTTCAGAGTGACCGATGATAACATAAGAGCATCCAGCGTCAGCCAACATTTCAACAGAAATTTCACCGGTGTAAGCGCCAGAAGTTTCCCAGTGGCAGTTTTGGCCTGCAACAGAAATCTTAGTTCCGCCGCAACCGCAATCGCATTTAACAGAGCTTACAGCAGCTATAGATGTGAATGTAGGTGCAATAACGACAGTAGGCAAGACTTCTGCTGATTTATCAGCAACAAAAGATTTGATACCTTCGAACAAAGCTTTTGCGTCAGCTTGCAATAAATTCATTTTCCAGTTTCCTGCAATAATAGGTTTTCTTGACATAATTAATTCTCCTTATTTCTACACGTCATGGGAATATTATATAAAGAAAACGAATTTAATGCAAATTGTTTTCAGTATTTTTGTCACGCAGCCTTTGCAAACGTTCAATGTATTCGACACAGCTTAACAGCCTGACAATTTCATCGTGAAAATTATACAGTTCGTGTGAAATGGTTGCCAAGCACCCGTCAATTTCGTGCTCAAAAGTTTTTTCGTCCATGCGACCTCCTAGTTTTTTTAAACATGTTCTATCATACTAGAACATGTTTTATCATACTGGATTGTCAGATAAATGTCAATAGCATATAATAATACTATGCCAAAAGAAGAAATACTATTAAAATTAGGCCACATTATAAAATACGCACGCAACAAAAAAGGGCTTACACAAGACCAACTTGCCGAATTATCAAATGTAAGCAAGGGAACCATTGCATCGCTTGAGTGTGGGACTGCAAACCTAAGATTTATGAATTTATACCAACTAGCCAAAACTCTCGACATAGACATGGGCGTTCTAAATAATTTTCAGTTATAAAAACTTACCTGTCATCCCGAATTTATTTCGGGATCTGTCCAGCACTACTACTTGAATGCAACGTGGAACAGATCCTGAAACGAGTTCAGGATGACAAATAATAAAAACAAAAGGCGGTCAGATTGACCGCCTTAAAATATTCCAAAATCTCTCTTTCTTATATTATAACGACATTACTGTAAAGGCGCTCTCCACAATGAGTCGTCAAATTTACCGTCGATCTGGTGCGCATCCATTGACAACGTTACGTTGCTTGGTGTGAACACAAATACCAAATCGCCAACTTTTTGCGGTTTACCGTTCAATGCGTGTGCTGCACCGCAAACAAAGTCGATTGTTCTTTGTGATTGTTCTTTATCTAATAGGTGGAGGTTCAAAACAACAGTTTTTCTTTCCATCAAGTGTTGAACTACTTGAGCTGAATCTTTGAATGAACGTGGTTCTAAAATCATCACTTCGTGAGATTTATAACCCGAATGAGGAACAACTTTCAAGCCCTCATTTCTATCATTTTTTTCTCTATAAGAAAAGCTTGGTTCCAATGCTAAATTGTTTTGAGTAGGGTATTCCATATAATCATTTGCGTCATTACCCATTTCTTCAAAAACATCTTCTCTTTGATCAAAACCTCTTACCAATACGTCAACCATTGATCTGATTTTCTCTGTTACTGCTACCACCTGTTTATCCTCCGTTTATCTTTATGTAAATAATTTTCTTCCGATTCTTAATTTTGTTGCACCGCACTTAACCGCGACCATATAATCCTGACTCATCCCCATGGATGTTTCTTTCATTTGTAAACCGTATTTTTTTGCCAAACTCTCCTGAACTCCCTTGACTTCTTGAAAAAGTTCTGATAAGAACTTTTCTTCTGCGCCAAGCGGTGACATACTCATTAACCCCTGAATATCGAGATTCTCAAGCCTTGTTATTTGTTCAAACTCTGCCTCAAGTCCTAATTTTGAGAACCCGAATTTTTGTTCTTCTTCCGCAAAATTAACTTCCAGAAAAATCTTCTGAATTTTGCCGAGTTTTACGGCTTCAAGCGAAATTTTCTCAGCGAGGTGAAGACTGTCAACCGAATGAATGTAATCGAAATACCTTACAACTTTTGCAACTTTATTTGTTTGAAGATGTCCTATAAAGTGAAAAGTAGAGTTTTCTCTCACACCAACCGGCAAAGCCGCAATCTTTTCGATTGCGTCATTAACCCTTGCTTCGGCAAAATCTCTCAAGCCGGCATTGTATGCATAAACTATTGCCTGACCGTCAAAATATTTTGTCACTGCGATTATATTTGGTTTACAAGGTGCTATCTCTTCTTGTATTTGTAAAAGGTTTTGCCTAACGATGTTTTCCACTGATTTTCTCTTACTCCTACAAGGCGCCAAAGCAGTTCTTCGCCACTCCGCCCCGCTGAACCGCGAGCCGTGCGTGGCTACGCTGTCTATAGCGCTTAATTTAATTGTATCCTAAGCATTTTAAGAGTACAACTTTTATTTTTTACGGGTGTTTTTGCCACCTTTGATCCACCCTGAAACCATGTCATGACATGGTTTGCGCCGAATTTAACATTTCTTAAAATTTTGTTAAATTTCATGATTGGGGCATGCCCGCAACTGGCAAGAACTTCCCTACCTTTTTATACTACTCCTTTTTAGTGTCAAATTAATCCTTTATATGGAGGAGATTTAAAAAAAGGCAGGAATTTCCTGCCTTTTTCTTAACGTTTTACACACCTTACATACGCGCCGTTTTGACGTACATCAACCCCTTTAAATCCATCATAAAGAATTTGAAACCAAGCTTGTGTTGTATTTGCTTCATTAATAGAGCTAGCCCAATACCAAACCACAGTAGCATTTAAAAGCGCTTTATTATAAAACATTGATGTCAATTCATCAATATTCGGCAGTCTACTTGTATTATCATACTTTGTACAAGCTGCTGCAGAATCAAGTTGCTTGAAATATCCCGTTAAATCTTTAGGTAATGGCATTGGAGCCACTACTTTAGTGTCAGTAGAATACAGCGCACTAATAAAGCCTATATCTTTCCCCATTGTATTAGGTCCCTTATTACCATTTAAATCATATATGAAATTAGCACACATAATCGGTTGTGTATAATAGCCCTTCCAAGAGCCATTAGAACTATTAGTATTTTTACCATCCGTGGCTAAACAATTAGGGTTATAAAACACAGCAATGCTTTCTCCGTTTTGCGTTTCAAATGCAACGACTTTAGATGGTTCATAACCAACTGAATGTTCTGAAAATACAGAATTATATTCGTGCATATACTTTGGGAAACTTGAAAATGCGACCCTTCCATCAATAGTAATCATTTTCTGCGGGATACCACAATCTTCTAAATGATCTGCGTCACAAATATTATTTATTTTTAAAACCTTTGCAAGCCCATCCGTAACAAAAGTTTCTGCCGCGGTATCAACAGCATCATTTGCACCGGCTGAACTTTCTTCTTTTAATGTTCCATAGCCGTTCAACGCCGGCATTAGGGCAATTGCCTGAGAAAATCGCGCATAAAGCGCTTTTCTCTGAGTGTTCCATGTACGTTCGTTGATGTTACCGGTCAGTGACGGCAAAGTAATCGCTGCAACCACGCCAATGATTGTGAGGGATAAGAGTATCTCAGCCATGGTGAAGGCCAAGCCGAGCGGAGCCACGGAGCGAAGCGGAGAGACGAGCG
>CANAJP010000007.1 GCA_947361615.1 uncultured Candidatus Melainabacteria bacterium
AGACTATGAAATAGTCAGAAACTACGAACAGTCGAGCGCGCGACGGGCAAGACCGCGCTCTTGCTCGCAAGCGCGAGCGTTGGCGTTTCTCGCGAAGGGCGGAGAGCCGGCTGAGCGGCTTCCACACATTGGCCTGTGGGCTACCGGTCGACGTGTAGCATTTACGATGGCAGAGATACTTTTATCCCTAACAATCATCGGCGTAGTAGCGGCGATAACGTTGCCGTCGCTAACAGGAAACATTAACGAGCGAACATGGAATACGCAGCGAAAAGCGCTTTATGCTCGTATGAGCCAAGCAATTTCTTTAATGCCAGCATTAAACGGTTATGGAACTTTAACACAGGACGCTAGTGGCAGCGTAACAGAAGACACAGTCGCAGAAACCTTTGTAACCTCAGGTTTATCGAAAGTGCTAAAAATTAATAATATTTGTGACAGTGAACATATCGCTGATTGCGGTGTTCCTGAAAAATTTACTAATCTTGCAGGTTCTGGCAACATTGTTATGCCAAAATCTATGGGGGAACTCAATCCAATAATGCTATCGACAAACGCTTCTGATGTTGGACGACATGACTCTTTCAGCATGCTTGATACTAAAGCCGCCGCGTTTGAAACACAAAACGGTGAGAGCGTTTTGCTGTTTTATAGTCCGCGTTGCGCCGCGGATATGGGTGAAACAAATAATTTCTTTGCTCAAGCAAAAATATGCGTAAATATGGTTTATGATTTAAACGGGAATAAAGGACCAAACACTGTCGGTAAAGATATTGGCGTAATGACCGTATTATATCCGACAGACAGTGTTGTTGTCGCACCGGTGCCGTTTAATAAAATTTTCGCAGGAACCAGTACCAACGCGGCGTCAACATTCTGTACTGAAAAGACCGGCACAGAAGCAAGAATTCCAACAAAAGAGGAAATTATGTCTTTGTTTATAAATCAACATAAAATGTTTGGTTTGCAAGATTCTAATCACTGGGTAACATCTACTAAAGTTGTAGGCTCAAATGGTGTAAACGCCCGATGGATTTTTGTTTCCTCTCGTGGCGAATTTAGATTTAACTCAAGTGATAGCGCGGGCTGGTCGGTGTTTTGTATTAAGCGCTAAATCCACAAGGCGGTGTGGCTCCCGCCGCCTTTTTTAAGTTATGTTAAATTTTGCAGATTTTAGGGTTGCGGGCGTATAAAAAAAGTTTTATACTACAAGTGTAGTGAGTAAAAGGGTGTAAGTATTTACATTATAGGATTGTGTTCCATTCATATAGAGTATTGAATTGTGTAATTATTTTTATACAATAGTTTTAAGGAATGTTAATTTCTTGTAAGATTTTAGCAACAAAAATCCTTGAGCGGTTTTAGAGGAAAAGTGTGGCAGGTGAAATTTGACTAAAGAAACAGTGGAAACAAAAAAACTGAATAGGGTTAAGAAACCTGTAGATAATCAGGCAACAAATCCGATTTCGACATCTACCGCGAAGGCGCCGGCTGTTAGGGTTTCGACCAAATCGGCAGGAACTCAGTCCGAAAAATCGGCAACGAAAGATTCTTCTAATCTTGTTGCTACTATTAATAATTTTAATGCGAATAAGTCACATAACAGACTTTATAGTGGCTATGCAAACAATCCAATTACGTCACACGGGGTAATACACGGGAATGAAATTGCCAATGCTGTTTGTCAGGCGTTGAAAAACAGAAGCGAAGTTTCAGAATTGTTTGTGGCAATTCATAACGCTCTTTCTGAAAAATTAAATTGTGTTTATACAGGCTTCGGCCTTTTCCATGAAACCTCTAAATGTATTGATTTTAAACTTTTTTCTAAGGTTGGTGGAACATATTCTTCTAAGATTTTTCAATCGGATTCGGAAAATCCTGTTATGGAATGTTTTTCCACACAAAAACCTGTTATTTTGAAAGATAACAAATTCCTCAATATCCCATATTTGAAAAATTCTGAAACAATAATTCTTCCGCTGATGTCTATAGAAAAATGTCTTGGCATAATGCTTTTGGGCAGAAGTGATTTAGAACAAAATCTGGAATTGATAAGTTTTATCGCGAATTATTGCGGCCTGTTTATTCATAACTTTGAACTTTTGGAACAGGCCAATAAGTATGCGAATACTGATACATTGACGGGACTTTATACGCACCGTGGTTTTCAGGAAATTCTTTCTGCGGAACTTGAAAAAGCGAAAACGGCGAAAACTCCGCTTTCCATTATTATGTTTGACGTTAATAATATTTCAAAGATTAACCGTGAACTTGGCCACGCAAAAGGCGATGAGGTTATCAAACTTCTTGCAGAAAAAATTAAACAAAGCGCAAGAAATTCAGATATCGCAGGCCGTTACGGCGGTGATGAAATAGCATTGATTTTGCCTGATACAAATATTTCAGAAGCAAAATATCTCGCGGAATACATCACTTATTGCCTATCTTGCTGCTTTATAGACGATGTAGGGCCTGTTAAGGTTTCTGTCGGGGTTTCAAGCTATCCTGAATGCTCTGAAAATCAGGAAAAACTTTTAATTCTGGCAGAACAGGCTATGATTATTTCGCAGGCTAAAGGTTATAAAGAGGGTATGTCAGCGATTATCAGTTCATCAGATTTTAATTTCTGGGACGATGATGCACTTACTTCTTTTGCGCAGGTTCTTTCTAAGCGTCACTCTCAACTGGGTATTAATTATGAAGAAGAACTTGTTCAGAAATTCAACACATCTGAGTTTACATCTCAAAACCACTTGATAGAAATGGTTACGTCATTGACCGGTGCGATTGATGCGAAAGACCCTTATACAAAAGGTCACTCAACTTCTGTATCAAGATATTCAGAGGCGCTTGCGCGCGCGATAAATCTTCCTGAAGATGAGGTTCAACGAATTGCACTTGGCGCACAACTTCATGATGTTGGTAAAATCGGTATTCCTGAAAATGTTTTGAGAAAAACAGATAAACTTTCAGATGAAGAGTGGGAAATTATGAAGCAACACCCGACTATTGGAGCTGAAAAAGTTCTTGCGCCAAATCCGGGGCTTAGGGATTTGATTCCGATGGTTAAATATCACCACGAAAAATATGACGGAACTGGTTATCCAATGGGATTAAAGGGTAACGAAATTCCGTTGGAGGCGAGAATTATATCAGTAGCGGACGCATATCACGCACTAGTTAGCGACAGACCGTATCGTAAAGGAATGCCGCTTGAAAAAGCTTGCGCAATTTTGAAAGACGGCGCGGGAAAACATTGGGATGCGGATTTGGTAAGACATTTTATTGCGATTGCTCCATCACTTTCAACAAGTGTGTAGTTTACTATGTTTAACATGGTGATTACTGTGAATTTGGTAATTGTAAACTTTTGTAAAAATGAATTGCAAATAGGCTGAAACCCGGTCATAATCCCTGATAGGATAGGATAGGATAGGATGGGCGGGGCAGTGTGCAAAAAATTCTTTCACTATGTTTTCATGTAGATAAGGAAGCATGAAAATATGTGAAAGGAAAAGATATGTGTGTGAGAATAGATGTATTATCAACGGCAAGGGCGTTTGCAACTGACTATATAAGACAGAACCCTAAGGCGACTGCAGATGAGGTTGTAGTTGCCACTCGTGAACATTTGCAAGATTTAAGAAAAAATGGTGATAAAGTTAGCGCGAAAGGCTTGTCTCAAGTCGGTTCAACAGTACGCGAGGTTTACACCGCAGAACAAGCAAGAGCCAATCTGGCCCCCGTTACAACAGCGCCGGTTCAGCGCGCGGCAAAAAGATTTAACGCTAACGCTGCGGTTAATCACTATGAACAAATTTTAGAAATGGGTGATGGTGCGCGAAAAATATGGCACCAGAAAAATATGGCGGATGCCAAAGAAGCGTTTGCGTCAGAAGATTATTTGGAGGTTTTAAAACGCAATAATCCTAAGGAATATGAAAAAGAAGTTGCCCGATTGAAAGCTGAAAATGATGTGGTTTCAAATAATGCAGGCAAAAAAGAAGCAAATGCTGAATATTCAAGTTCTAAAAAGAAAAAAGCGGCTAAAAAAGCAAGCGAGGCGGAGTCGCAAGCAGAACATAAAAAGGTGCGTATAAGAAATTCCAAACCTGCGCGTGAGGCACGTTATATGACAGAAAACGGTTTGATGAAAACGGAAGGCCGCAAGCTTTATCAAGCGATTAATAACCATCAAATTATCGCAGACGCCCCGTGGTCTTGGAACAATGCCAGAGAGTCAGCTCGTGTGTTTGAAGAACATGGGCTAACAGAGTTGGAAAAGAAACTCATAAAAGAAGAAATAACTGCACCGTTAGGAGCAACAAGTGCAACCTCAACAAACTCAAGTGGTGTAAAAAAAGCCGCAGAACAAGGGGTAAGTGTTGCTGAAAAAACAACTGAAAAAGCTGCTAAATCATCCAAAGGAAAATGGGGATGGATTGCAGGTTGTGTCGGTCTTGTCGCGGCCGCAATCGGCGGGAAAAGTTATATGGATAATAAAAAGGTTAAAGAACAATTAAATCTTTCTGCATAAACTAACATAACTGTCATCCTGAACTTGTTTCAGGATCTGTCCAGTATTACGGGATGAATTAAATAGTAAAATACAGCAAATAGCTCGTCATGAAAAAGCTAAATTGTTCCTTTGCTTATTATTAAAAGCCCAGTTGGATAGATCCTGAAACAAGTTCAGGATGACACCCGCGGTCAAGCGGATTCTATATCTCTAAAACTCTATCGAGGCAGGCTTCTTTTGAATACTGCCATTCACGGTAGGTTATGCGTTTCACCGTGAACCCACAGCGTTCTAGTATCGCTTGCTTTTTCATATTTGTCATTCTGGATTTTACATTGTCTTCGACTCCGTCGATTTCAATAATCAATTTATTATCAACAACTAAATCCGCGCTCAAACTTGCGATTTCAACACCGGCTTGGACTTCGTGGTCAAGTTTACGGATTTCGTTGGCAATTTCTTTTTCAAGTGCGTTTTTATAAATATTTTCGTCAAAATCATCAGAATTTGAGAGTTTCAGCCTGTCCTGATATTGCTGCATGAACGAAATATAACTTCTGAAATGTCCGTCAGGCAGTGTTGACGGGTCGCGTGAAACAAAGTTTATAACCTTGTTTTTACCACGTGTAATCGCGACATTAAAGAGGTTTGCTTTTTGCAAAAATACGATACTTTGCGGGAAGCTGTTGTCGGCGAACGCCCATGAAATAAGCATTATGTCGCGCTCATCCCCCTGGAATGTGTGCGCGGTACCGATTTCAATCTGGTGTTTTGCAATCATATGGTCTGACAAAACTTTTGAAACAGCGACTTTTAACGCCTCGACCTGTGCGCGGAACGGTGAAATTAAACCGATTGTGACAGGTTTTTCAGGGTTGCTGCGTTCGTCTTCTACAATGATATCGTAAAGTCTTTTTACGACAGCCTCAACCTCAGGAAGGTTTCTGGTTGCGTCGATGTCGACTTTGCCGTCAGGAACCTGAACGAGTTCAAGAACAGGTGTTTTTTCAAAGTCTTTGCGCATAATGCGTATTTTATTGTTGTAGAATTCGCGGTTTGAAAAATCAATAATCGGCGGCAGACAACGGAAATGTTCGTCGAGCATTACGGAGTTCATTGAATAGTAGTCCGCAAGGTCGAACATTGAATTTGTTCTGAAACGCCAGATAAGCTGGTATTTTTCAGGGATTCCGTATTGGCTGAGGAACGATTGTTCTTTTGCTTTTTCAAGGAATGAAAGGTGTGGAAGCTGTTTGTCGTCGCCCACAATAACTGCGCGTTTAGCACGGAAAAGTATCGGGAAACAACTTGCGATGTCGCATTGTGAAGCTTCATCTATGATTGCGACATCGAACATTCCGGGTTTTAGCGGGAGCGAATCCGAAATCGCGTAAGTTGTAACGCACCAGCAAGGGAACGCGTCCAAAAGCGGTCTGAAATCTTCTTCGGCCAAAATTGTGTCCTGAATACGTTTTCTGTTCGCCGTGAGTGCCTTGGCGTGGATTTTTAAACGACGTTTTTTATTTTCGTCAAAAAGAAGTGATTTTAATGATTCGCGGCGTGCATTTTTTAAAATGTTTATCGCGAGTGTTTTTTGCTCAGCTTTTTTCTTTTTGATGTGCGCCGTCAACTGGTGAAGATTTCCTGTTTTTTGAATTTCTGATTCGATTTTTCTCAACTGGTTAAGCAGGGTTTCAAAATCCAATTCTTCATTTAGGCGCGCTAAGTTTTCAAGTGTAACGTCGAAATTTTTTAGCTTTAAAGTCTTTTTAAGTTTCATTTCGCTGAAAAAGTTTAGAATTTTTGCGATAATTCCCATTTTTTCAAGATTTTTTTCTAAAGTTTTTGATATAAGCTTGAGGGTTTCAATGTCCAGCTTTTTGAGCGAACTTTTGATGAATTGCATTTTGCCGACGATTTCTTCTTGTTCTTCAACAATGAGGTTTTGGTCGTGCCATTCGCGCTCTAGTTTGATGATTTTTTCGCATTTGCCCTCGATTTCGTTGATGTAATCGAGATGGTCTTTCATGTCGTCGACAGTTGCAAAAATGCTGTCTTCCAGATCTTCATCCAGAATTGAATCATCAGAAAGCAGATTGTTTAATTCATCACTGAGTTGTCTTTGATAGTTCAGACGTCCTGCGCGAAGCGCCATGTATTTTGCTCCAAGATTGTTCAAACGGTCGGCGACGACATCGACGGCTTTATCCATACGTGAAGCAACAAGGACGGTTTTGCCGTTTGCTACAAGGTGCGAAACGAGGTTTACAATAGTCTGCGATTTTCCAGTTCCCGGAGGGCCTTGAACTGCGACGAACTTACTATTTTCTATGCTTTTTATAACCATTTCCTGCGAATCGCTTAATGATAAAGGCGTTACAGGGTAAAAATCCGTAATGTTTTTTATATCTTGAAGCGGTACGGATTTTTCTTTTGACTGCGCGTATTCTTCGTTGATAATGCTTAATGCGGTTTCGCGATAAATTCCGCTCGGTTTCTCGGCGATTTGGGTTAATTCGTGCAAAACGCCCGCGGTTACTGATGGACGTTTTGTCAAAATTATTGCACTCTGATAGGTTACAGAAACTTTATCAACTTTCACTGCGGCTTTTTGAGTGTTTTCTTCCTCTTCAATGACAGCTTCAACATTTTCGGCGGTGATTTTTTCGTCTGCGTAGAACTCTTTAGCCGCTTTTGTTATGTTGTCTTCTTCAACGTAATCGGCTTTGTTTGATGTGATTTCTATGTCAGGGATAAGAGATTTCAATGTGGTTAAGAAAATGTCGAGTTTTTCCTGTGTGATAGGCAGGTCAGGCACTTCGTTCAGAATTCCCTCTAAAAGGATATCGACTTCATCTTCATCATCGTTTTTACGCATAAGGGCTGCAAGCGCGCCGGTATTGAGCGAAAGAACTTCGTCCATCGGGAAACAGTTAATGTTCACGCCGTTGCGCTCCAAGCGGCAAGGCATATAAAGAAGCGGGGTAAGAAATTCGTTTTTCTTGCCTGATTTAGCGTTTCTTCCGACCAAAAATAGGTAGCCGTAAATAAGATATTTGTCACGCGAACCGTGTTCGGATTGAAGCATAAGTTCTGTAAGCTTCGGGTCAGCGCCGTCGAGTGCGATGTATTCCTGAAAGTTAGTGAAAAGTTGTTCTTCACCTTTGAGGAAAATCCATTTGTTATCCTTATCGCCCTTGAGGTTGCGAAAAGTTGAACTTTTAACTTCTTCACGTACGCAGTCGTGAAGATACTGGCTTAATTTTTTTATAAAACTATTATTGAATGCAGAGTTAATTGCTTTAGTTGCTTCTTGTAACATCTTCTTTTTCTCTCCCCTTGTAAGTCCAGTGTAGCAGAAAAAAGCTCTATTGGCAAGGATTTGTCAGTGATTTTGTCCTCACGGAATTGCCGACTTGTGAAGTTTTGGGAAAACGTTAGAATATAGAAAAAGGAGTTTGTAATGCTAAAAAAATTAAATGATGCAGTTTTGAATATTAAACAGAAAAAACAAGATACTGCAACACTAGAATATCTTGCCCGTTATAAAACAGAGATTGCTAGGAATTTGGGTAATGGAGATTATAATAAAAAAGTTCGGCTGTATGATAAATTAGGTCAACTTGAACATTCGCTATATCGTTATAATGAGTTCATTCATGCAGGAATGGTAAATGAAGCGCAGAAAGAGGGCGAAAATTTTATTAAGTTGTCACAAAATGCAGATGGTTCGATTATTTTGAAAGGAGGTATAAGTAATACTCGTTATGCTTGGCGAACGGAGGCTGGTGCTTGCAAAGCTTGTCAAGAGTTGGATGGTAAAGTATTTGACAGGTTGGAAGATGTTCCGGAACGTCCTCATCCTAACTGTAAGTGTGAGATTGAACCATTACCGGAAGATAATAAAAATGATGAACAGTGCGATTGTTGGCAGGTAGTAGCGGATATTGAAGATGTGATTGTGCAAGGTGAAAATCTAACCGAAGAAATATATGCTTCTATTGTTCAAATTCAGAATACAGCAAATGATCACTCAATGTTGAATTCTGAATATGCTCATTCTTTGATAAATGATTTGATAAGTTTGGAACAGCCGTATAATACTTTAATGCAAACTATCAGTATATTTATTACTAATTTTACTGAAATGAAAGATGCTGCGACTAAATATGCTGATAAATATTTTCATGCTAAAGCGAACTGCGAGGCGGCTCAAAGTGGTATATTAGGTGAAATTTTGGCTCAAGCATTAAGCGATTTTAGAGAGTTTACTGATAATTTTAGGAATATAAAAGAAAAACACTTATCTATTGAAGCTAGTTTGAAAGATATTGAAGAAGATCAAGAAGCTAATCGTGAAGGACGTGATTTGGGGCATTGGCACCCATTAATTGACGCCTATGATTTATTGAAACATAGAATCCCTAAAGGCTTTCCTGAACGTTATAAAAAGAAATAATTTATGGTATAATTTCTGTATGAAATTGTCTGTTATTTTGATTTTTATCGTTTTTCTTTTTGGGTTTTGTTGTCGATGGGGGTGGCATGCTCTTGAACAATCTGACTTCTTTGAGATAGATTATTGTCTTGATAGGGGTGGCTGCTGGGATTATACACGCCGCCGGTGCGAAACCGAAGATCAAGGATTTTGTATTAGAACACCGAAAGATTGTGAGTATGATTTTCATGGCATTTGGGATTCTATACGTAATTATTGTATGCTTGAGTAAGCTAATAGATAAGTTAGTTAATATTCATTGCACATTTTTTGTTTTTCAATTACAATTGGCCTATGGATATGAAGAGAATTAAATTAGGAAATTTTGAAATCGGCGGGGATAAGCTTACTATTTTAGCTGGCCCTTGCGCGTTAGAATCTAAAGAAATGGCGCAAGAAGTTGCCGCAGGTTTAAAAGAAATCTGTCAAAAACTTGATATTAATTATGTTTTTAAATCGTCGTTTGACAAGGCAAATCGTTCATCTATAACCTCATACCGCGGGCCGGGGATGGTAGATGGACTGGCTGCGCTTGCAGAGATTAAAGAAAAATATAGCTTGCCAATCGTGACAGATATTCACGAAGCCTCTCAGGCTGAACCTGTTGCGAAAGTCGCTGATATTTTGCAAATTCCGGCGTTCCTTTGCCGGCAGACGGATTTGCTTGTCGCTGCTGCAAAAACTGGCAAAATCGTTAATATTAAAAAAGGTCAGTTCCTTGCGCCTGAGCAAATGAAACCTTTGATTAAAAAAGTTGAAGATGCAGGTAATACTAATATTTTAGTTACTGATCGCGGTACAAGTTTCGGGTATAACAATCTTGTCGTAGATTTTCGCGGAATCCCTATTATGCAATCTTTTGGCTATCCTGTGGTTTTTGACGCTACTCACAGCGTTCAACTTCCGGGTGCGAATGGGCTTTCATCAGGCGGGGATAGAAGATTTGTTCCGGTTCTGGCAAAAGCCGCAATGGCTGCAGGGGCGAATGTTCTTTTCTTTGAAGTTCATCCTGACCCTGATAAAGCACTCTGTGACGGGCCGAATATGGTTGCGCTCAATGATGCGGAAGCGCTTTTCAAAAAATGCAAAGATATTTTTGAACTGGTTAAAGGATAGTACGGATGATTATCAAAACTTATGTTGCAGGGCCTGTTCAGGCTAATAATTATCTTGTTGTCGATGAAGCTTCAAAAGAAGCACTACTTATCGACTGTTCCGATTATGTTCCCGAAATCGTTGATTATGTCAAAGAAAACGGACTTATTGTTAAATATATTCTTATGACCCACGGACATTTTGACCATGTTCTTGGAATTAACAGAATGAAAGAGGCGTTGGGCGCTAAAGCTTATGTTCACGAGGGTGACAGAGAACAGGTGGTTAATACGCGTGAAGTTATGATGATGTTCGGGCTTCCGATTGATGGCGTTGTTAATCCTGTGATTGACGGAACTTTGCCTGACGATTTGACTCTTGGCAGTCAAAAAATAAAAATTATTGAAACTCCGGGCCATACCCCTGGGGGCGTTTGTTATCTTATTGGAGAAAATTTGTTCTCAGGTGACACGCTTTTCCGCGGTACAATCGGAAGAACAGACCTTCCGCAAGGAAGTTTTCAGGAGATTAAACGTAGCGTGAAAGATATTCTTTTTGCGCTGGATGATAAAATAAATGTTTATCCGGGGCACGCGGAGCCGTCTACAATCGGGATTGAAAAAAAGTTTAATGATATTGTAAATTACTAATTGAGGTAGATATGAAAGAACAGTTAGAAAAAATATACGAAAGTGCTGTTGCGGAACTTCAAAACGCGGCGTCCATCAACGATGTTGCACAAATACGCGACACTTATCTCAGCCGTAAAGGTCAGTTGAACGAAATTAAAAAAGGTTTGAAAGACCTTTCTGATGAAGATAAAAAAGTTGTTGGTTCGCTTGCCAACCAGATTTCTCAAAAGCTTGAAGAAGCGTTGAGAGAAAAACACGAACTTTTCTATAAGAAAGAATTGGATGAAAAGCTTGCGAAAGAGAGAATTGACGTTACATTGACAGGCAAATACGTGCCGCACGGAAGAATTCATCCGATTACGTCAACGATTAATGAAATTACAACGATTTTCCAAACACTTGGTTTCTCTGTTGTTCCGAGTGAATTATCACCGGAAGTCGAAACAGAATATTATAACTTTGATATGTTGAATGTTCCGAAAGACCACCCTGCACGTGATGTTCAGGATACTTTCTACACCTCTCTTGCGAAAAACGTTGTATTAAGAAGCCAAACTTCAGGCGCGCAAATTCACGCAATGGAATGTCAGAACCCGCCAATCCGTGTAATCGCACCGGGGCGTGTTTACAGAAACGAAAATATCAACGCTCGTAAAAATAATTTCTTCCACCAAATTGAAGGACTTTATGTTGATAAAGACATTACGTTCGGTGATTTGAAAGGCGTTTTGAACGAATTTATCAGAATTTATTTTGGCGAAAGCAGACCAACACGTTTTAGAAACAGCTTCTTCCCGTTCACTGAACCGTCAGCGGAAATTGATGTTCAGTGCATAATGTGTCAGGGAAAAGGCTGCCGTATTTGTTCAGGAACAGGCTGGTTAGAAATTTTGGGAGCTGGCATGGTTGACCCTAACGTGCTTCGCGGTGTTGGTATTGATCCTGATGTTTATTCAGGCTTTGCTTTCGGTATGGGAGTTGAAAGACTTGCAATGCTGAAATACGCAATTGATGATATTCGACTCTTCTTCAACAACGACGAAAGATTTTTGAAACAATTCTAAATCTAAAAAGCCGGTTTAAAAACCGGCTTTTTTATTAAGGTTCTGGAATTTCATCACCGTATTCAAGCATAACCTGCAACATTACGCGAAGTTGTTTTTTATAATTTTCGCGTGCTTTTTCTATTGTAGGTGCGCAGAATGTGAAACTTGGAATCTCTTCTATTTCTATATAATGATAAAGTTTTCCCTCGAAATCAAGGTCTGTTCCCTCTATCAGTGTCCAGTTTAAATTCAGGTAATAGTCTAAATCTTTTTCGCTATTCATTTTACCCACCAAGAGAATTTTCGGTCAAAGGTTGTGTAATCATTATTCCGTCACCGCCAATAACTTCTACTTTTTCGTTTTCTATTAGCAGGTAAACCGGTTTGTTTGTATTATATTTTGTTGTTTTAATAAGCTGGAAAATTCTTTTATAAATGCTGTCTGTTCCGCCACCTGTTTCAAAATGTTTGGAAAGATTTATGTAAACACCGTCGGAAGCATCTACTACGTTCAATAATCTTGTGCCGACAGGAATTTCTGAATATACGCCCAGTTTTGCTTCTTCAGGTTTAGGCCCGTCAAATAGGGCTGTTACGGCGAATTTTACAGGCGTTCCGTCAACAGTGGGGTCGTATTTACGTTTTACGGCTTTATAAACCTCTTCGCCGTTTTTGTTTTGCCCGATAAAGAAGACATTAACAAACTGGCTTTCCTGATTTTCGTCATCAGGCGGGATTTCCTGATTGTTAGGATTAATAACATCAGGCGGAAGCGGTGCAGGCTGCATGCCTTTTACTGAATATACAAACGCTATTGCGACTAAAATCGTCAGAATTATTAATGCAATATTCAAACTTTTTTTGTCCATCTAGTCCTCACTTCCTAATATTAATAAACGCTTTCAGGATAATCTTATCGCCGTCAATAGAAACTTCTTTAACGTCTGCATTTATTCTACTATTTTCTAAGATTTTAACAGAAAAATCAAGCGGGTTAACATAATTTAACGCATCGCTCATACTCAAAATTTTTAAAATTGCAGATTTACCGCTGGTTTCAAGGTTTTCCACGCTGATTTCGTTGTTTTTAAGTCTTAAACCTGTACCGACTTTAACCGATTGTTTTTTAGGCGAAAACGGGGTGCTGAAACTTAAATTGTACCAGAGTTTGCTGTTTTTAATTTCAAAGTTTATCCCATCTATTTTCAAGAACCCCATTAATGACTCGTTTATTTGTCGTAGTGTTTTTTTGTAGTCTGTTGTTTGCGTGATTTTGTTGAGGTCTGCGGCTGAAAGTTCTACGGTTAAATCTGCCGGAAAATCCGTGACAAAACGGTATTGCGCGTCCTCTGTTTTCTCAATCTGGTTGAATGTACAGATTGAGTTTAGCGTGGCTCTGGATACAGAAACTTTGTCTATTTCAATATTTTCGCCCGTTGCTTTTACGCCTCTAAATTTCCCCTCTTTTAAGTCGGGAACGCTGAAAGAGTCGATTTTTATATCGAATTTGCCGCCTAAATTTTTAGAAATCTGTTTTTCAAGATAGCGTTCAAGAACTGTTGTGTGAATAAAATTGCTTCCGGATGCACGGCTTGCAAATTTTGCCCAGCCTGAAGTTAGTTCGTATGTCGTTGGACAAAGCTCGTTTGCAAATGCTGTTTGTGCGCAAAAAATTAACACTAATGTAAGGAACTTTTTCATAAAAATACTTTCTTTTGACTAATAACATTATCCTCGCTAAAACCTATTGCGCAAATGTTATTTTCTTTTGTCAAAAGTACGAATTTTCCGTTTTCAACCTTGTAGTTTTTGAGCGCTACCCCGTTTTGAATTTTCATAATATCGGCGTCCGTAACCTCAATTTTTTCGTAAGGAAGAACATCAATCGGGTTGATTAAATGGCTTTGCACGTCGCCAAATACGAGTTTTTGTAAAGGAATAGCATCTTCAATTGTGAAACGGCCAGCCTTTGTTCTCACAAGTGCTGTCAGATGCGCACCGCAGCTGAGAACTTTGCCCAAATCATAAGCGATAGAGCGAATGTAGGTGCCTTTGGAGCATTTTACAGCCAAAACGGCACTCTGTGCGGTTTCGTCAAACTCTACTAAATCCAATTGTTCAATTGTAACCCTGCGCGGCTGAATTTCAACTTCTTCTCCGTTGCGGGCGTATTCGTAAAGCTTTTTGCCGTTAACTTTTATTGCAGAATAAATTGGCGGCATTTGTTCAATTTCGCCGCGAAAATGTTCTAATATGTTCTCAACTTCTGTCTTTGTAACCTTTTTGTCAAAAGTTTCGGTTACCTGCCCGTCGATGTCGTAAGAATCTGTGTTTGAGCCGAACTGAACGGTTGCAAGATATGCCTTGTCATCTTCCAAAAATTCAATTAATCGGGTAGCTCTGCCAATGCAAACAGGCAAAACACCCTCAGCAAAAGGGTCTAAAGTTCCAGTGTGGCCGATTTGTCGGATATTAGTAAGCCTGCGTAAAGTCGCAACGACATCATGCGAGGTCATTCCTTTGGGTTTGTTTATGTTTATGAACCCGAACAAAGCTTACAGTTCTCCTCGTGAAATTTTATTGATAAGGTCTGTTACACGTGAGCCTTTTTCAAATGAATCAGTATAAACAAATCTAAGTTCCGGAGTAAGTCTTAGGCGAATGCGTTTGCCAACTTCGTAGCGGATTTTAGGTGTGCTTTTTTCGATGGTTTCTTTTGTTTTTTCAATTTGTTCTTCAGAACCCAAAACGCTGTATATAACTTTTGCAAAAGAGTTATCGTGAGCAACTTCAATATCTACAATTGAAACCACACCGCAAAGTCCTCTGATTTCGCGCTGTAAAATTTCAGAGATATCACGCATTAATTCTTTTCTTACACGTTCATTTCTTAAAGTCATGTTTATTCCCTTTATAAACTATAAGCTTGTTCTTTCAACTTCTTCGGTCGTTGAAACCTGAATGATGTCGCCGATTTGAAGGTCATTGAATTTCGCAAATGATATACCGCATTCAAAACCTTGCGCAACTTCTTTAACATCATCTTTGAAACGTTTAAGCTGGTCAATTACCCCTGTGAATATTTCTTTTCCATCACGGATAAGAACAGCGTTTTTGCTTCTGATAATTTTACCCTCAGTAACATAGCAGCCTGCAATTTTCGTTGTTTTGCCAATCGTGAATATTTGACGAATTTCTGCTTTACCGAGTTGAACTTCTTTGGTTTCAGGAGTGAGAAGTGAAAGCATTGTCTTTTCGATATCCTCAAGGATTTGATAGATAATATCGTATTTTTTAATTGTAACGCCTTCTTTTTCTGCTGCTGCAAGAGCGTTAGAGTCTTCTTTAACGGTGAAACCTAGGATTAAAGCGCCGGAAGCTGATGCAAGCATAACGTCTGCTTCTGAAATGTCACCGACACCAACGTGAATAATCTTGGTCTTAATCAATTGAGATTCAAGCTGTGCAATAGCCTGAGAAACGGCCTCTGCAGAACCGTGTGTGTTTGCTTTGATGATTAAGTTCAATTGAGGAATAGCATCATCGCCAGCGACTGCTTCACGACGAATGTGCGCAGGAAGCGTTGCTTCGATACGTTTGTTACGTTCGCGTTCTTTACGTTTGTCGATAATCGCTTTCATTTCTTTTTCGTTTTGAACAACCTCAAAGTAGTCGCCAGCCTGTGGAACTTCTGTCAAACCTAAGATTTCGACAGGAGTTGACGGCTCAGCTTTTTGAATACGTTCGCCGCTGTCTGAGAGCAATGCACGAACGCGTCCGCAAGCAGTACCAACAACGATACAATTACCGACTCTAAGAGTTCCGTTTTGGACTAACAATGTTGCAACAGGGCCTTTACCTTTATCAAGGTTTGCTTCAATTACAACGCCTGAAGCTTCTGCTTTAGGGTTAGCTTTGAGTTCTTCCATATCAGCAACGAGCAGAATGTATTCAAGAAGTTCGTCAATACCTGTTCCTTGAAGCGCTGAAACTTTAACCGTGATAGTTTCTCCGCCCCATTCTTCCGGAACAAGTCCGTGTTCTGTTAATTGCTGTAAAATTTTATCAGGATTTGCACCCGGTTTGTCGATTTTGTTTACCGCAACGATAATCGGAATTTCTGCAGCTTTTGCGTGGTTAATAGCTTCAATTGTTTGAGGCATTATACCGTCGTCTGCAGCAACAACAAGGATTGCGATATCTGTTGCTTTTGCACCGCGCGCACGCATTTCCGTAAACGCTTCGTGACCAGGAGTGTCTAAGAAAACAACTTTTTTCTCGTCAACGAATACTGTATACGCACCGATTGATTGTGTAATACCACCGACTTCGGTTGCAACGATTTTGTGTTTTGATGCGCGGATACTATCAAGAAGTGTTGTTTTACCGTGGTCAACGTGTCCCATAATTGATACAACAGGTGCGCGTTTTTTGAGTAATTTTTTATCAACTTCTTCAAGAGCTTTTGACTTTTGTTCTTTTTGAAGTTCTTCTTCAATGAATGCTTCTAAGTCTTCTTCAAGAACTTCAATTTCAAATTCTGTACAGATTTTTTTGATAACTTCAACGTCAATAAGCTGGTTTAATGTCGCCATAACTCCGTTTAACATAAGGAATTTAACGATTTCAGCCGGGGTACGCTGGATTTTTTCAGAAAGTTCGCTGATTGTCATCGCTTGAGTTACAACGAGTTGAGTAATAGCTTCAACGCTTTCTTCTTTTTGAGAACGTTTTTTGTGGTGCTGTGCAGCTGCTTTTTCTAAAGAAATTCTTTCTTGTTCTTCTTTTTTATTGTTAAAATCTTTAGTTTTCTTTTTATTTCCTGCAGGTTCAGGGCGTTTTCTTGCACCTGATTTATTGTCGTACATATCCTGTGGAATTATACGTCTTTCGATAGGCTTTTTGTCGCCTTGTTCTCTGTTGTCAGGGCGTTGTTCTCTGCCTTGTGAAGAGCGTTTGTCAAACGGACGTTGCGGTCTGTCGCTTCTTTCACCTCTAGGCTGGAACGGACGATTTTCTCTGTTTCCGTCACGTGGTGGGAATTTTCTATCACCTTGCGGACGTGGTGTGCGTCTGTCAGGTCTTGCTGCCCCATCCTGTCCTTCGGGACGCGGAACTGCGCGGCGTACGATTTCAAGTCTGTTTACGATTGGACGTGGTTTTACAACTTCAACGCGTGGAGTTTCTTTAACAGGTTCTTTTTTCTCTTCGACCTTTTCAACTTTTTCTTCTATTTTTGGTGGCTCAACCTCAACCGGTTTTGCTTTTTTTACAACAAAAGCTTTAGGCTTTTTTACGACCATTTGTGAACCGTGGCTGATAAACTCTTTCAGGCGTTTAATCTGGTCTGGTGTGACCGTGCTTGAATGAGTTTTGCCTGTGATTGACATTTGAGCAAGCTTTTCGATGATTTCTTTGCTTGTCATTCCCATTTCTTTGGCTAATTCATTAATTCTTATAGGTGATTCAAAACTCATTAATTATCTTTCCTTTCAAGTCCTCAGGAAGCGCTGTGCGCAAAGCCTTTTGGAGTTTATTTTTTTTAAATGCGGTTTCAATACAAGAAATATTATAGCAAAGATATGCAGATCTGCCAAATATTTTTGTATCGTGATTGATAATGACATTGCCGGTTGAGGATTGTTTTGTGACTTTTATCAAGTCTGTAGTATCTTTAATTTCTCCGCAGGCAACGCATTTTCTATCAGTCATAATTTATCCTCATTAATTTACTTCTGCAAGTTTTTCCAGTTTTAATTTCTGGTCATACTCAATGAGGAGTTTTAACAGGTCGTCCAAATCCCCGTCAATAACCGTCCAGACGTTAAGGTTCTGGTTAACGCGGTGGTCTGTAAGACGTCCTTGAGGGAAGTTGTATGTACGGATGCGTTCGCTTCTGTCGCCTGAACCTACTTGAGAGCGGCGAAGGTCAGTGATTTCTTTCATCTGTTTTTGAACTTCCATATCATAAAGTTTTGCTTTAAGGATTTGGAGTGCGCGTTCTTTGTTTTGTAGCTGTGAGCGTTCTTCTGTACAGAAAATCATAATGCCTGTAGGTTTGTGGAATACGCGCGCTGCAGTTTCAACTTTGTTAACGTTTTGACCGCCAGCACCGCCTGAACGTGCTGTTGTGATTTCAATATCATTCATATTAAGTTCAACTTCAACGTCATCGACTTCCGGCATAACCGCAACGGTTGCGGTTGAGGTGTGAACTCTGCCCTGAGATTCTGTTGCTGGAACCCTTTGAACACGGTGAACACCTGATTCGTATTTGAGTTTAGAATAAACGCTGTCGCCCTTGATTGAAACGATAACTTCTGAAAACCCGCCGGCTTCGCATTCTGTTTTTGACAAAATTTGTGTCTGCCAGCCCTGTTTGTCCGCAAAACGCAAATACATTCTAAGCAGGTCGCCTGCGAAAATGTTTGCTTCGTCACCACCTGCTGAACCGCGAATTTCTAACATAATATCTTTATCGTCCATCGGGTCGCGAGGAAGAAGAAGAACTTTCATTCTTTCTTCATATTCAGGAATTTTTGCTTCGTTTTCTTCTAACTCTGATTTAAGAAACGTTTTCATTTCTTCATCAGATTCTCCGTGTAATAATTCTTTTGTTTCGGCTATAGTGTCATTGGCTTTTTTCCATGCGTAATAGGTTTCAACGGTTTCTTCCATTGCTTTTCTTTGTTTAGAAAGGTCACGGAAACGGTTGTAATCCTGAATTACAGCAGGATCGGAAAGAGTTTCTCCCAGCTCAATGTATTTTTTCTCTATTTGTTCAATTTTTTCTAACATATCTTTCATAACATTGATTATATCACAAAAATATTTTTGACAATAATATAATAAAAAAGGCTCCCGTTACTGAACGGAAGCCCTTTTTTATTGTTAGATTTTTTATTCGCCGAGGTTCAATTGTGAGAACTGAACGATTTTGTTTTTACCGCGTTTTTTAGCGTTATAAAGTGCGTGTTCAGCGTAGCGAATAATTGTATTGGCGTCTTCTTCAACATTTTCCATGCAAGGATATGTCGCGATACCGCCTGAAATCGTGATAGGGTGGCGTTCTTCTTCGCCTGCAGGGATGAATTCCATACGTTCAATGTCGCGTCTGAAACGTTCTGCAAACAGAAAAGCTTGTTCTTCAGAGGTGTTTGGAAGAAGTACAAGAAATTCTTCGTCGCCATAACGGGTCAAAATATCTTCTTTTCTTATTAACTGTTTTAATTTTTCTGCGATAGATTTAAGCAGAACATCGCCCCAGCTATACCCGTAAATGTCGTTTACAACTTTGAAAAAGTCGATATCGAACAAGAGGCAGGAAAGTTTCAAACCATAACGTTTTGTGTAAGAAATTTCCTGATCTAAACGTTCCTGCATATATTTTCTGTTGTGAAGTCCTGTTAATTCGTCTGTTGTTGAAACCTGACGGATTTTAGACATAAGTTCGCGAATTCTGAGCATTGATTTAACTCTTATCAAAAGCTCGTTTGTATCAACAGGAGTTCTGATAAAATCGTAAGCGAATGCTCTTACTACAGAAGCGTTTTTAAATTCTTCACCGACGAATAAAATCGGAGTTTTGAATTTTACAAGTGCTAATGTATCAGCCAAACCATTTACGTTTTCAGCGATAATAAGGCTCGGGTTCAATTTTTCGTATTCTTTTAGCGTGTTATCTTCTTCGACTCTAACGTTAGCGTCGTCGAGTTCTTTAGCGAGAAATTCAGCGAGTTGTGACTCTTTTCTTTGCGCATAAATGACGATATTTTTCATAAAAACCTCTCTTTGAAAATCATTCTAGCATATTTTCAAATCTAAATCAATCATTTAAACTGTTGACATGTTATGAAACATGCCTCATAATGAATATATAAACAGAAAGGATGGAAAATTTATGAAACGAAGCAATGTAAACATGTATGCAGGGGGGGGGGGGGAGCCTGCTGAGCCGCCCGACTGAGTTGGGAGCCATCCATTGCGTCCCGTGCGACTGGACGACGAACTTGGCTAAGGCGTTAGCGGGCTGCCGTACACCGAAAATGAGGATGGCACTCAGTGCCTTGTCATCCCGAACTGGTTTCGGGATCTGTCACACGTCACCGGTAGAATGTAGCGCTGGACAGATGCTGAATCAAGTTCAGCATGACAGAAAAAGGATAATATCCCTAACCACTTACTTACCTACTTACACAATAAAGTCGTCGCTTATACTGCGCCTCGCGTTGAACGCCACCGCTCGCGCTAGCGGCCAAGAGCGTGGTCTTGCCCGTCGCGCGCTCGGCTCTTCGCGTTGCTCCGTGGCTCCGCTCGGCTTGGCCTTTACCATGGCAGAGATTCTCTTATCTCTCACAATCATCGGTGTGGTTGCAGCGATAACGTTGCCGTCACTTACTGGTAATATCAACGAGCGCACGTGGAATACGCAGAGAAAAGCATTGTATGCGCGTATGAGTCAAGCAATTGCCCTAATGCCAGCGTTAAATAGTTATGGGACACTAATTGGTAGTATCAATGACGATGGAACGCAGGCAATTACTGAGGATAATGCTGCCGAAACTTTTGTGACGGCAGGACTTTCAAAGGTTTTAAAGATAAATAATATTTGCGACAGCGACCATTTAGCTGACTGTGGTTTGCCTGAAAAAATGACTACACTGGGTGCAAGTGTTATCTCTTTTCCGAATACACTCGCTGATTTAAATCCTGCCAATACTTCAGCCGTACACAAATTTACGGAAGCTTACTCTAAAGCTTATCAGACATTGAACACAAAAGCGGCAGGATTTGAAACCGCAAACGGTGAAAGCATTGCTGTTTATTACAACCCTAGATGTACTTATAAATCTCAAGCCAAAACAGAAGTTATGACTCAAGGTGGAATGTGTGCGAATTTTGTTTATGATTTAAACGGTACAAAAGGGCCGAATACTTTTGGTAAGGATATTGGGGTTATTACAGCATACTATCCTGTTGATGGAATGGTTGTTGCACCTATGCCGGCACCAACAGATGCAGGAAGAAGTGTTGCGTGGGCTAATCTTGGCAGTGTGTGTAAAAATCAGGATGAAAATTATAGGCTTCCGACAAATGAAGAATGGATGTCTATGTTTACCAACCGAAATATTATTGGTAACCTGACAGGTTGGTACTGGACTTCATCTACTTCTTCCGGATTATCTAATGAATTTCATACTGCAAATACTTATGCTATGAACCACTGGTTTTTCATTGTTGATTCTGGAATGTTGCATAATGATGTTGGGCAGAACACTAACTCTGTTCGTTGTATAAAAAGATAATACAAAACGCGGGACTTTTAGTCCCGCGTTACAATTTTAACCATTTTTCTTTTGCGCACTTGTACGCTTTCCCCTAAATTTACACCTTTCGCTATACTTTTGCAGTTTTTTTCAAAGCTTCGTATTTTGAATTTTCTTTGCTTGCTTTCAAGTATTTTACCAATGATTTAGCGATGATTTGTGAATTTTTTTCCGTTTGTTTGTCCAGAATGTCAAAGTATTCTTCGATACTGGACATCATATATTTGCTGTTGTTTTCCATATTTCCCCCGATGGTTTTCCCTTATTTTCATTTCCCGATTTGATTATACTACTAAATCTTTATTTTGTCTATTCAAGAAGTCCTTCAAGGATTGCCGCATTGCTTTGAGCTTTTTGTGTATTACGCACTCTGTTGCGGTTCATATAAGTTCTGAGTGCTTCCCTAATTAATTCTGATCTGGTTCGATTTTCATTTTCTGCTACTTCATCAATTTCGTCTAAAAATCTTTCCGGCATTGAAATCAATACTCTTGCCATAACTTATCTCCTTTATATTTTCCCTGTTGTCTAAGTTGTGATATTTCCCATTGTTTCCTCTGTATTTATATAAAGTATTTTAAGTTTGAAAAATTGCTAAAAAAAGATGCTTTTTTTATAAAAAAATTAAACATTTTATGCATAAAAATGATATAACCCAGTAATAATGCATTGTTTTACAGAATGTAACAGATTGTAACGAAAAGTCCACTTGCTGAAATTGAGCATTTTAATTTGTTTTTATATATGTAAGAGAGCAATTTACAAAGACAGGAGAGCAGATATGTCATTCTTAGCTATGGCGTCGCAAAAAAGTTTATTTATGTTGCAAAAGAGCCAGTTAGAATATGAAAAAACTATTTTGATGAGTAGAGTTAACTGTATAAATAGTCAAATGGCTGATTATGCGGATGCAGCCGGTGATGATGCAGATTTGGATGAAGATCCGTTCTACATCCAGTTAGAAAAGACCAGTGAATATCTTCAAACTCAGGCAGATTCTGTTGGTAACCAGATTGATGTTATGAACGAAGAGATTAACTCGCTTAAAACAATGGTTCAAAACGGTATCAAGAGTACCTGCTCACTTAACCTTATCGGTGGTTAGGGTAAATAGTATTCAAGCTCCGGTTTGTATTAAATACAAATTCATAAGGTTGAACATTAATCCGGTTATGGTCATTGGGCCTACGCCTCCAGGTACCGGTGAGATATATGACGCAACCTGTGAAGCACTTTCAAATTCCACATCTCCGGTAATTTTTCCATCCGGGGTACGGAAGATTCCAACATCTACTACTACACAATTATTTTTTAATATTTTCCCATTTACAATTTTTTCCCCTACGGCTGAAACTACAATATCAGCCGTTTTTATTATGCTTTCAAGGTCACGGGTTTTTGAGTGGCAAATAGTGACGGTGGCGTTTTCGTAGAGAAAAGCCTGTGCGGTGGGTTTACCTACAAGGTTTGAGCGTCCAATGACGACAACATTTTTGCCTTCTAGCTCAATATTGTATTCTTTTAGAAGCATAATAATTCCGCGTGTCGTACAAGGGATTGCGAATGGATTTTGTCCGGAATAAAAACGGCCGGTATTATGAACCGTTAAGCCGTCAACATCTTTTATTGGATCAATTTTGTTTAAAATTAGGTGTTCATCAAGATGTTTAGGTAATGGAAGTTGAACAAGAATCCCTGTAATTGTTTTGTCGTTGTTCCATTCAGTAATCTGTTTGACAATTTCGTCTTCGGTTGCGTCTGCCGGAAAATTTTTAAAAACGGTTTCAAAACCTATTTCAGCGGCTTTTTTGAGCTTTGCATTTACATAAATCTTACTTGCCTGATTTTCTCCAACCAAAAGAATTGCAAGAATAGGTTTGTGCATAAGACCTTTGACTTCATCTTGCAATTGTTGTAATAGTTTTTGGCTTGTTTTTTTACCGTCTAGAATTTCGGCTGTCACAATCGGCTCCTTTTTTATAGTAATTATACATGATAATCAAAATTTGTCATGCTGAACTTGTTTCAGCATCTTTCAAGCGTTGGTGTTTAACTTTATCGTTTGACAGCCCCTGAATCAAGTTCAGGGTGACATTGGAGTTTACTGTGGTAGATTCAATCTAACAAAGAATTGTTCAACAGCATCTTCTACGACTTTAGAATTTCTGGTTAGCTGTTCTATATTTTCATCCTGCGGGATACAACCAAGAATATCAAGGTCATATTTTTTCAATAATGTATATAATGCTTCCAAATCGTGGTTTGCAACTTTATTGATTACAACGCCCATCTGGCCGCCGATTGCGTATTTCGCGCTGAATTCTTCAATGCGTTTGGCTAAATATGCAGATTCTTCTGTCGGGTTTGCAATAATTAAAGTCTGATCAATGTCGGTGTCTACAAGTTGATTAAAATATTTCAGGTCGAATTCGCAGTCGATAATCACAAAATCGTAGCGGGAAATAAGTTTTTTCAACGCTTCGTTTAACTGGCCTGTAATCGGACAACGACAGTCTTTTGAACCTACAAACCACGTGACGATAATATCAACATTATCGTTAATCGTGTGTAGAATGTCTTCAAGTGCCCATTCAATGTATTCCTGTTTTGTCATATGATCGGGAATACCTGTTTTATACTCGTGTTTGCCGCTTCTGATACCGTAGACGGTGTTTCTGATATCGAGGCCAAATGAATGCCCGAGTTCTCCTGTCAGGTCGTTATCAATAAGTAAAAAACTTTTATCCGGAAATTTTTTGGATAAAATATTTAAAAATGCTTTGGAAACTGTGGTTTTACCGCTTCCGCTTTTACCTGTGATTGCAATTTTTGTAGTCACAAAGTCTCTCCCTTTTACAAGCAATGATAACATAGTCTTGACATAATATGCAATATGTTACATAATTCAAATATAGAAAGGAAGTAAATTATGAAAAAACGAAATGTATTAACTTCTACGGGGGGGGGGGGGGCGTCCTCAACCGGTTAGGCTTGCCTTTACGATGGCAGAGATACTCTTATCCCTAACAATCATCGGCGTAGTCGCTGCGATAACGCTACCGTCGCTTACTGGTAACATAAACGAGCGAACTTGGAATACTCAGCGCAAAGCGCTTTATGCAAGATTTTCTCAGGCAATTTCATTAATGCCCGCGTTAAACGGGTACGGAACTTTGACCGCAGCAACTTCCTCGGCTTCCGCTGCCGACACTGCTGCTGAAACATTTATTACTGCAGGATTGGCTAAAGTTCTTAAGATTAACAATATTTGTGATAGTGAACATCTCACTGATTGTGGTGTTGCGTCTAAATTAACAACTCTTGGAGGGTTAACTTTTAATATGCCGACGGATATGGCGGGCTTAAACGCAGAAATGGTAGGTTCTTACAGTAATCCCGGTGACAGGATGAATTTATTGAATACAAAAGCCGCAGCATTTGAAACTCAAAACGGTGAAACCATTACGGTTTATTATAATCCGTATTGTTTAGGCAGCCTCGGAGAAAACGGAACACTCGGTGTCGCAGAGGGTTCATATATCGCGCCTAAAATATGTGCTAATTTTATTTATGATTTGAATGGTGCCAAAGGACCGAATACTGTGGGGAAAGATGTGGGATTTATTACTGCCATGTATCCGTCTGATGTAAAGGTTGTAGCACCGCTTCCGGCAACGCAAAAACTCGGAAGCTATCCGATAACTGCTGCTGATAACACTGTTAATGCAACAAAAGCTTGTACAAATTACGATAGTGATTACAGGTTGCCGAATATTGATGAACTTATGTCAATGGCTGTTAACAAAAATTTGATGAAAGGTGATGGTTCGGATTTGAGTAGCGGAACATTTTGGTCGTCAAGTAGAATTGCCGAAACCTGTCCTAATGGCCCATGTAGTTATGTAATAGCCTTTAGTGCTGCACAATTTGATGCAATGCAAAATAATCACTCGCTTAATGTATGGTGCATTAAACGTTAAAATCTTGTTAGGGGACAGTTAAGAATGCGGGTTTACCCGCTTTTTAACTTTTAACCTAACTGTGCGTTTGCACCGGAGGCGACTTCAATAATTTCCTGTGTAATCGCAGCCTGACGTGATTTATTGTATTCAATTGAGAGTGTGCGAAGCATTTTCTCTGCGTTTGTAGTCGCGGCTGACATTGCTGTCATACGTGATGCCAGTTCACTTGCCTGCGCTTCTAAAAGTGCCTGATAAACAATGTTTGTCAAATACATCGGAACAATTTCCTGCAAAATTCGGTGGCGGTCAGGTTCAAATTCCATCAGGGATTCGATTACGCCGTCGAATTTGTTGTTTGTGTTCACATTTTGCATTGGTAAAATCGTCCAGTTTTCAACAAAATATGTCATCATATTTTTGAAACGCGTAGTGATAATTTCAATTTTATCAATCTCGCCGTTAACGAAAAGCGTTGACATATCTTCGATTACGATGTAGGAATTCGTTGCATTAGGGTTGTCTATTGCGTTAAGATACGTTTTTTCTATATCAACGCCGAGTTCTTTTGCTTTCTTCTTTAAGCCTGAAATCCCTTTTTGACCGATAACAAAAAGCCTTACGCCGATACCTTGTTTCTGGTAATCGCGAATAGTTGAAAGCGTTCTTTTTACAAGGTTTGCATTGTAAGCGCCTGCAAGTCCTTTATTTGAGGTTATTACAAGCAAACCGACATTTTTAACCTCGCGGTGTTCAAGAAGTTTTGGATAATTGTCGATTGCGTGGTCAACTTTTAGTGTAAAAGTGCTGTAGTAACCGCTTACGCTTGAGAGCATTTTTTCAAACATATTATTCAGCTCTAACGTGAACGGACGTGAAGCTTTTACTGTGTTTTCAGCCTTTTTAACTTTCGCCGCCGCAACCATTTTCATCGCACGTGTAATCTTTTTCGTGCTTTGAACGCTCAGTATTCTGTTTTTTATGTCTTTAAGATTTGGCATAGTTTAATCCTACATAGATTTTTTGAATGTTTCAAGGTTGCTTTTTAACGCTTTTTTGTCGTCGTCTGAAAGCGCTGCACCTTCGTTTAGGTTATTTACGAGTTCTTTCATATTTCCGTTGAAGAATTTGAACCATTCATTTTTGAAGTTTTGAATATTTTTGTTTTCAACGTCGTCAAGAAGGCCTTCGTTAGCTGCAAATAGAATACTAACCTGTTCTGCAACGCTAAGCGGGTTGTACTGCGGTTGTTTTAGGACTTCAGTAAGCTTTTGGCCTCTAAGAAGTTGGTTTTTGGTCGCCTGATCGAGGTCAGAGGCAAATTGTGCGAAAGATTCAAGTTCTCTGAACTGCGCAAGATCAAGTCTTAATTTACCTGCAACCTGTTTGATACCTTTTGTTTGCGCTGCACCGCCGACACGGGAAACTGAAATACCTGCGTTGATTGCCGGACGAACGCCACTGTTAAAGAGGTTACTTTCTAAGAAGATTTGGCCGTCTGTGATTGAAATAACGTTTGTTGGAATGTATGCAGATACGTCGCCTGCCTGTGTTTCGATGATAGGAAGCGCTGTAATACTTCCGCCGCCGAGGCTGTCGTTTAGTTTTACCGCACGTTCCAAAAGTCTTGAGTGAAGGTAGAAAACATCACCCGGGTAAGCTTCACGTCCAGGTGGTCTTTTAAGAAGCAAACTCATTGCACGGTAAGCCTGAGCGTGTTTTGATAAATCATCATAGATTATCAAAACGTCTTTGCCCTGTTCCATAAATTCTTCACCAATTGTAACACCTGCAAACGGTGCAATGTATTGAAGCGGAGCCGGTTCGTTTGCGGCTGCCGATACGATAATTGAATACTCCATTGCGCCTTTTTCTTCTAAAGTTTTAGCAAGCTGCGCAACGGTTGATGTTTTTTGACCGATTGCAACGTAAATACAAATTACGTTTTTGCCTTTTTGGTTAATGATTGTATCGATTGCAATCGCGGTTTTACCTGTTTGGCGGTCGCCGATGATAAGTTCACGTTGTCCACGTCCGATTGGAGTAAGCGCGTCGATTGCGGTCAAACCTGTTTGAAGCGGCTGGTGAACTGATTTTCTTGCAACAATCCCGGGGGCAACGCGTTCGATTGGACGGACTTTTGAGTATTCATAGTCACCTTTGCCGTCGATGGCTTTACCTGTCGGGTTGATAATTCTTCCGATTAAAGCATCGCCGACAGGAACTGATGCGATTTCGCCGGTTGTTTTAACGGTCATTCCCTCTTTGATGTGGGTATATTCGCCTAAAATTACGACGCCGACGTTATCTTCTTCAAGGTTCATTGTAATCCCAAGTGTTCCTTTGCCGTCTTCAAAACGTACAAGTTCACTGGACATAACGTTACGAAGTCCGTAAATACGCGCGATACCGTCGCCGACTTCGATAACCGAACCCGTGTTTGCAACTTCTGTTCTGAGTTCGTAATTTTCTATTTTGCTCCGGATTATAGAGCTGATTTCATCAGGTTTAATCGTTGTCATAATCTTTTACCTTATATTTTTTCCTATACTTTCTACTTTATTTTTCAGGCTGGTGTCGATAATATCGTCGCCGATTTTGAACACAAGACCTGAGATGATTTCAGGGTTGATTTTCCATTCTGGAACAACCGTTTTGTTAAGCTTTTCGCCTAATTTATTTGTAATTCTTGTTTTGAAATCGTCGTTGAGTTCTATTGCAGAGGTGATTTCGACGCGTTTAATATTATTTGCCTCATTTACCTTTTCTAAGTAACTATCGCGAATTTCTTCAAACTCGCCGAGACGATTTTTTTCTGTAAGGATTTTCAAAAATTGTAAAACTTTGTCGTCAATTTTGCCTTTGAAGATTTCATCAAGAATGCTGTATTTGACGTTTAAATCTATTGCAGGATTGGAGATTATATGCATAAAATCCGCAGAGGTTTTTATAACTTCAAGGATTGTGTTAAGGTCGCCGGCAAAATCTTTGCCGGTTTCAAATAGGGCTTCTGTGTAATTTTGTGCTGAGTATGTGATTATTTTGTCCATGTTATCCTATCCAGAGTTTCGATTGCTTCGTTAATTTGTTTGTTGTGAAGTTCGGGATTTTGCGCAAACATTTCTTGAAGTTTTGTTGTCGCAAGGTTTATAGCGCTATCAGCGGTGGAGTGTGAAAGTTTGGTGTTAACTTTACGGGTTTCGTTGTTGATAATTTTATCCACATTCGCTTCGATTTTTTCAATGCTTTTGTTTGCCATATCCTGAATTTCGTGGAACACATTTTGTGCCATAAGCTTTGATTTATCAAGCTTTTCTTTGATTTCGTTGTCTAAGTTCTCAACGGATTTTTCAGCATCTTGAAGATGTTTGGTCGCAAGTTCTTTTTCACGTTTTGATTTTTCGATGAATTCGGCAATTTCGAGCTTCATCCCTTCAACTTTTGAAGTAATGTCGAGTTTTTGCCATAACATAACAAAAATTACGAGCATTATAATAAAATTAAAAGTGTTACTTTGAACGATTAAATTCCAAAAATCAGCCATTTAGTCCTCCTTGTAACACTTTATTCACAATAGTTTGCGCCAGATTTTCAACGTGAGAGTTTAGAACCTCTTTTGCTTCGTTTTCTGAACGTGAAAGTTCTGCTTTCAACTCTTCAACTTTTTGGTTAGATTTCACTTTTGCCAAATCCACCTTTGTTTTGTAGTCGGAATTCGCTTCATTAGTTTTGTCAACCATAATTTGGCGTGACTGTTTCGCCGTTTCTGTAAGACGGTTTTCTTTGTCTTTTAGCAATTTTTCAGCCTTATGACGTGATTGTCTTGAATGTTCATAGTTGTCGTGGACAATCCCTTCTCGCTCGTCGATGATTTTGGTCAACGGCTCGTAAAATATTGCGTTCATTATGTACATGAACACTAAAAAACTTATGATTGATACTAAAAATGTTGCGTTGAATTCCATGGTTACCTTTCGAGTCATTAGTATATAGTCGTTAGTCTATAGTCGATAGTCGTTAGTTCTTTAAGATTATGAACTTTCGACTTATTACTTTCGACTTAATTACTAAATTATTTTCCCAACAATTGCATAGCAACAACGAATGCGTAAAGTGCGCAGGCTTCTGATAATGCTGCACCAAGCAAGAAGAAACCAAATGCTTTACCGGCAACTTCAGGTTGTCTTGACACTGCATCCATCAAACCTTTTGTTGCAAAACCGATACCTAAACCTGCACCGATTGCACCAAAACCGATTGCTAAACCTGCACCTAAGTGCGCCATGTTTAATGCTAAATTTGTTTCCATAATAATTTCTCCTTTTTATTATTAGTGTTGTTCTGATGTCGCTGATGAAATATATGCTATTGTAAGCATCATAAATACTGTTGCCTGAATGAATGCAACTAGAATTTCAAAGAACATAATCGGAAGCGGTGCGAAATATGCGCAGGCTCCAAGCATTAATGTTACAAGAATTTCTCCGGCAAATACGTTTGCGAAAAGACGGATTGCAAGGCTTAAAGGTCTTGTTACCATCTCTAAGATTTCGACAAGCATCATTACAATTCCGACAAACGAAACTTCGTGGAGTAGGAATTTGCCTTTTTTCGCGATAATTCCGGCGCCGACATAGTAGATAAGAACTATAATTGCAAGCGCTCCTGTAAGGTTAATGTCGTTTGTAGGTGACGCGAGTTCGCCGTGTTGAAGGTGGATAATTCTGAGCGGAAGTTGTCCCATTAAGTTTGCAAATAATATAAACAAAAATAATGAAGCAACGAGTGGAACGTGTTTTCTTGCACCCTGTGGCATCATAGTATCCATTGTTCCCCAGAAAAATTTCAGAATGTTTTCGCAAACAGCCTGAAACTTGTTTGGCACAAGGCTTAAACGTCTTGTCGCGATGAATGCAATAATAATCAATACCAGCATTGCGAACCACATTGTGAAAATTGTGTCCAAATTAAAGGTGAAACTATTGTCTGCCAACGTTTTTGTCCAAGTCCAGTGACCTATTTCGCTCATATTTTCTCCCTCTTGTCAGTTTTATTTTAAATCCGTAAAAAAAAAAACGCAAATATTTTTTGTTTGTTATACAATAAATAATGTTATGGACGAACTGAGAGAGATTTACTTAGAAAACATTGACTCTACAAACCTTTGGGCTAAAAACAATCTTGATACCCTTGAGGATAAAACGGTTGTCTTTGCGGGAGCGCAAACTCAGGGACGGGGCAGGTTACAGCGTAATTGGGTTGACCTTGGAAGGGGAAATTTATTCATGTCTCTGGTGTTAAAACCAGCCCAAAACTTTGATGAACACTACTCAAATCTTACCCAGTATATGTCAGTTTCTCTTTGCAAAGTCCTTGAAAATTATGGCTTGAACCCTGAAATTAAATGGCCGAATGATGTTTTGATAAATGGCAAAAAAATAGCCGGAATTTTATCAGAAGCGTCTGTTCGCGGAACACTTTTTAAAGGATTGGTTCTTGGTATAGGCGTCAATCTTAACGCTAAAGAAGAGGATTTTGCGCAGATTGATAAAAAAGTTACGGCGCTTAATCTTGAATTAGGTCGTGAAATTAAGTTAGATGAATTCAAAACAGCTCTTGTAAATGAGTTTTTTAAAAACTACGAAACTTTTCTCTCTCAAGGCTTTGAATTAATAAAAAAAGATTACTTGAACCGCGCAAATTTTCTCGATAAAGAGGTTTGTGTGTCTTTGATTAATGAAACAAAAAAAGGCGTTGCAAAAGGTGTTACCGACAACGGTGAACTCATTCTTTGCAATGGCGAACTAGAATTTATATTGAACATAGGAGATATATTATGAATGAAAATTTACTATTAGGTCTTCAAATGATGGGAATAGGTATGGGATTCGTCCTTTGCTTCCTTTGTTTGCTAATCTTCTCCATGATGATTATGTCAAAGGTTGTAGGATATTTGAACAAAATCTTCCCTGAAGCAGTTGAAGAAGTTAAAAAAGTCGCTAAAAAAATTGCAACTGACGATGATTCTGTTATCGCGGCGGTTATTGCGGCAGTTATTGCTAAGAAAGCTTAATTATATAGTTATAAGAAAAAGAGGAAAAATGTATGTCAAAAAAATTAATTAAAGTTATGGACACATCTTTCAGAGATGGTTTTCAATCAGTCTATGGCGCGAAAGTTCTTGTAGATGATTTTATTCCTGCTTTGCAAGCCGCAGTTGATGCCGGCCTTACACACTTTGAAACAGCAGGTGGCGCTAGATTCCAAGCTCCAATTTTCTTCTGCAACGAAAATGCATTTGAAACTATGGACAAAATCAGAGCAGCAGTTGGGCCTGATGTTAAATTGCAATCACTTGCACGCGGTGTTAACGTTGTTGGTTTGAACTCTCAATCACGTGACGTTATCGACTTACACGCAAAAATGTTCGCTAAACACGGCGTTAACGTTATCAGAAACTTTGACGCGTTGAACGATGTTAACAATTTGATTGACTCTGCTCATTCAATTAAAAAACACGGACTTCAACACGAAGTTACAATCACAATGATGGAACTTCCTTATGGCTGCGAAGGCGCACATGACGTTGCTTTCTACGAAAGAGTTTTGAGAAACATCCTTGATTCAGGCCTTCCGTTCGATAGCCTTGCATTCAAAGATGCTTCAGGAACTTCTAACCCTAGAAAAGTTTACGAAACAGTTAAAATGGCTCGCGAAATTTTAGGCCAAGACGCTCACATCCGTTTCCACTCTCACGAAACAGCAGGTACAGGTTTAGCAGCTTACCTTGCAGCTCTTGAAGGTGGCGCTGACGGTATCGACCTTTCTATGAAACCTGTTTCAGGCGGTACTGCTCAACCTGATATCATTTCTATGTGGCACGCTTTGAAAGGTACTGATTACGATTTAGGCCTTGATATTAAGAAAATCATGGAAACTGAAGAAATCTTCAAAGAATGTATGAAAGATTATCCAATCGACCCTATTTCATTGGCTGTTAACCCGATTCTTATTCAAGCTCCATTACCTGGCGGCGCTACAGCTACAACAGTTAACCAGTTGAAAGATATGGGTATGCTTGATAAGTTCCCTAAACTTATCGCGAATATGAAAGAATGTGTTGAAAGAGGCGGTTTTGCAACTTCTGTAACTCCTGTTTCACAATTCTACGCTCAACAATCATTCTTGAACGCTATTTCTGAAACACCTTGGGAAAAAGCTAACCCTGGTTATGCAAAAATGCTTCTCGGATATTTTGGAAAAACTCCTTGCGAACCTGATCCGGAACTCGTTAAATGGGCTGAAGAAAAAACAGGCTTGAAACCAACTACAGAAAAAGTTGTTGACTTGAACGACAAAGATCCAGAAAAAGGACTTAAAGCCGCAGAAGAAAGATTGAAAGCTGCAGGTCTTCCTGTAACTGACGAAAACCTCTTCATCGCAGCAGCTTGCAAAGACGGTAACGTTGATAAAGGTATTGACTTCTTACTTGGTAAAGGTAAAGTTTCTGTTAATAAAAAATCAGCAGCGGCAGCGGTTGCACCTGTTGAAACATCAGCAGATGGCGGTTATACAGTTTCAGTTAACGGCAAAAAATACGCTGTTAAAGTTGAGGGTGATAAAGCAGTTGTTAACGGTAAATCTTATGATATTAACGTTAAAGCCGGTATGGAAGCAGCTCCTGCAGCTGGCTCAGGCGAAGGCACTCCGATTAAAACAGGTCTTCCTGGTAACGTATTAAGACTTCTCGTTTCAGAAGGCGATAGCGTTGCTGAGGGCGATGTTGTTGCAGTTATTGAAGCTATGAAAATGGAAACTGAAATCAAATCAACAGTTGCAGGAACAGTTAAATCAATCGAAGTTGAAGCCGGTGATAAAGTTCAAGCCGGTCAAGTATTGGTAACTGTAGGCTAGGAGGTTGAATAATGAATTTAGTTGAAAGTTTAGAAAAACTTTGGAACTCAACAGGGATTGCGAATTTCGTACTCCCTGCTGATCCAAACATTACATCAGGATTTGAACAATTCCTGCACCAATTCGGTTCACCGATTATGCTTTTATTGTGCTTATTCCTTTTGTGGTTAGGTATTAAAAAACAATACGAACCGTTGTTGCTTGTTCCGATTGCATTCGGCGGTTTCTTATCAAATATTCCTGTTGCTGATATCGCAGGCCCTCACGGGTTCTTGGGAATCATCTACGAAGCAGGTATCCATCAAGGCTTATTCCCGTTGATTATTTTCATGGGCGTAGGTGCGATGACAGACTTCGGCCCGTTAATCGCGAACCCTAAAACAGCGTTACTAGGCGGCGCGGCTCAATTTGGTATTTTCGGCGCATTGCTTTTAGCGCTTTGCGTATTCGGATTTACTCTTCCACAATCAGGTGCTATCGGTATCATCGGTGGTGCTGACGGCCCTACTTCAATCTACGTAACAACAAAATTGGCTCCGGAACTTCTCGGTGCTATCGCGGTTGCGGCTTATTCATATATGGCGTTGGTTCCTGTAATTCAACCGCCTATTATGAGAGCGCTTACAACAAAAGAAGAAAGACAAATCCAAATGGAACAATTGAGAGTGGTTACGAAACGTGAAAAAATCGTTTTCCCTCTTGTCGTTTTATCACTTTGCGTAATCTTACTTCCTGATGCTTGCCCATTAATCGGTGCATTGACATTCGGTAACTTATGTAAAGAATGCGGCGTTGTAGAAAGACTTTCTGATACAATGCAAAACGCTTTAATCAACATTGTTACAATCTTCTTGGGCTTGTCAGTTGGTTCAAAATTATCAGCAGAACAATTCTTAACAACTCAAACATTGTTCATTCTTGTCCTGGGTATCGTAGCGTTTTCACTTGCAACAGCCGGTGGTGTACTGTTCGCTAAATTAATGAACTTCTGCATTAAATTGAGCAACAAACTAACCGGTAAATCAACACCGTTAATCAACCCGTTAATTGGATCAGCAGGTGTATCAGCGGTTCCGATGGCAGCACGTGTATCAAACAAAGTAGGTTTAGAGGAAAACCCTCAAAACTTCTTGTTAATGCATGCGATGGGGCCAAACGTAGCCGGTGTAATCGGTTCCGGCGTAGCGGCAGGTATCTTGCTTGCTCTCTGCGCATAGAGATTAAAGATGAGTTTAAAAGCTCCCTCTCGGGAGCTTTTTATTTTTCAATAAAAACATGGTTACCGTTGATAGTAACCCACTTTCCATCACTAGAGTTTGTGGAGAAATGTTTTTGTGGCAGATCGTTTTTTGCCGGAAGTCCTATAGCTTGTAACTGCCCCATAATTTCATTTTCGTTTTTCATAAATTCTTCAGGAGTCATTTTTTCAAGTTCTTCTTTCGTGTAAATTTTCTTAGAGCCGGTTAAAGGATTTGCGTATTTAGAAAAGTCTGTTTTTTGTTCTTTAAATTGTCTATTTCTGAGTTGTTGCATAATTTGTGGTTCATTTTTAATAAAATCCTCGTCTGACATTTGAGCGATTTGGTTAATAGAGAAGGGGATAAAGTCTGTTTTTTCTGCGGAAGCGTGATGCATATTCGGCACATCATATTGGTATCTTTCCGGCAGTGGCTCAACTTCAACGGCATCCTCTAGCGTTCCCATATTTTCTAAAAAATGTTTTTTTCTATCCATTCTTGTTAGCCTTTTGTTTTGTTCATCCCAATAAACAGCAGAATTAAAATCTGTTCCAGTTAAGAACGTTCTACCTGGTTGAGCATTATATTTCTCTGCAAAAACTGGATCATAAGGATTACCATAATTTATTATGTTTAAGTTTTTGACATTATAGTAATCATTATTATTAAGAATTTCACCTGTTCCATAGGCATTAAATGTAACAGCCCTGCAACCGTTTTTAGCCGAAACTAATTGTGCTAGGCTCCCGCCAAGCGAATGACCAGTTACAGTAATATTAGCATTTGGAAATATTTTTTTGATTTCCTTATAAACCCCATTAGCTTGCTGGTATTGGTCGGGTATTTGTGTTTTCCACATTTGTATATCATCATTCCAATCTCTAGGTGTATCAGTGCCTCTGTAACTAATAACAATTTCATTCTCTTTTTGATATATTGTAGTTTGAAATCCATTTCCCGAATTCAATGAAGTTAACTCTTTCCAACCATTTGGCAAATCAAATTTTCTGTTATGATATGTGTGACCAGATAATGTCATTAATTCTTTATGCAAAGTTTTATCCATGTTGTTCTCCTTAAGTTTATATATTTGTAGTAATATTAGTTTATGAAAAATTTATGCAAATCTTATACGTTGAATGTTGCAGCTATAATTGGCCTGCTATCACTGTTTCTTTATGCAAAAGATTATTTTATCATGCTGCAATTTATGTCTGAAGGCGGGGGAGACTTCCTTGTTTTTGAATTTTTACCACGTAGCTTGATATATTTCTGCGTTATACTTTTAAGTTTAGTTGTTGAAGGTCTTTTCTATCTTTTGCAACTGAATTTTGCGTTTAATTTTCCATGTAAGAAAATACCAAACAAAACAATATACTATATATTATTTTATTTTGGTCTTATATGGGGCTTACACCCAATATTATTGGTGTTAATAGCTTCATGTTTTGGGTAGCATAAACAGTCCTCCTAAATTAAGGTGGACAAAATAATAAAACAAGTAAATGTATTATACTAAACTTGTAGCAATTTGTCAAATAAACAAGCCCCAAGGCTAATACCTAGGGGCTTAATTATATTATTTTTCGATAAAAATATGATTCCCGTTAATAGTAACCCATTTTCCAGCACTAGAGTTTATGGATAAATCTTTTTTTGCCGGAAGTCCTATAGCTTGTAACTGCCCCATAATTTCGCTTTCGTTTTTCATAAATTCTTCAGAAGTCATTTTTTCAAGTTCTTCTTTCGTGTAAATTTTCTTAGAGCCGGTTAAAGGATTTGCGTATTTAGAAAAGTCTGTTTTTTGTTCTTTAAATTGTCCATTACTGAGTTGTTGCATAATTTGTGGTTCGTTTTTCGCAAATTCTTCATTAGACATATTAGCAATTTCTTCACGTGTAAAAGTTTTTTCAGCATAAAGTTGGAACGGGCTTGCCGAGTTATATTCAGTTACAATAGGTTTAACTTCAACCGCATTTTCAAGCGGCCTCATGTGTTCTATTTTATGTGCATTTCTATTAGGAAAACCTCTTTTTTTATCTGTTTCATACCAAGCAAGTTTATATGTGTTATTAAAATCTGTATTCGTAACAAAGGTCCTTCCTGGTTGCATAATTTTATTACTATTGAATACTCTATCATTTGGATTGCCATAATTAATAATATTAATATCATAAATATTTTTATATCCAGCCTGTTTTAAAATATCTCCAGTCCCATAAGCATTGAATGTAACTGCCGGACAACCATTTTCAGCTGAAACCAATTGCGCGAGGCTTCCACCAAGTGAATGACCAGTGACTGTAATATTGGAATTAGGATATAATTGTTTAATCTGTTTATATACTTCGTTGGCATTTAGGTATTGGTTTGGAATTTTATTTCCCAACATTTGTCTATCGCTACCAATGAAATCAATAGTAGTGTCACTTCCTCTATAGCTAATCGTAATTTCATTGCCATTTTTGTAAACAGTAGCTTGGAATCCATTTTCTGCGCTATATGATCTTATTTCTTGCCAATTTGCCGGTAACTCAAAACTTCCGTTTTTATATGTGTGTCCTGATAAAATCATTAAATCTGTGTGGAAATTTTTATTCATTGTTTTTTCCTTTCATTTGTATTAATATTTTTGTATGATTAATCTGTGTAAATCCTATGCGTTAAATATTTCTGCATTGATAGGTTGTTCGTATCTTGCTGTATTTGGTAAGCCTATGCTAGAAACGGCAGTACCTTTTACAACAGGGACGGGTGGTATTTGGGGATTTATATTCATGCCAATGGGTTTCGCCATGTGTTTAGGTACTTCCCTTGGGCTTATATGGGAATATTTAGCAAAAGAATTTCATTTTAAATATGCTTATAATTTTCCATACGAAAAAATACCATTAAAACCTATTTATTATTTAGTCTTTTATTTTGGATTAATTGGTATCGTATCCCCGATACTTATATCATTAATAATATTTAAATAACATAACAGTCCTCCTAAATTAAGGTGGACAAAATAATAAAACAAGTAAATGTATTATACTAAATTTGTAGCAACTTGTCAAATAAAAACGCTCCGAAAACTCGGAGCCTTTTCAAATCTATGAACAATGTAGAGCAACTTTGCCGGATTCAATAGTCTTTTTAACGTCGATTACTCGTTGGTTCGAACTTCCGACCCAGTGAAGTTTATTGTCTAAAAGCGCTTCGACAAATCTGCCTTCGGCGATTACGTCACAATCTTTTAATTCTTCACAGTCTTGAATATCTTCCCAATTAAAACCGGTATAGAGCCAAATCGTTTTTTTAGGGAAAAGTTCTCTGCATTTTTTGATTAATCTGAAAACTTCAGGACGATTGAAAGGATGCAAAGGGTCACCGCCACTGAATGTTATACCTGAAATATGTGGTTGCGCTAATGCTTCAAAAAGTTCCTCTTCTGCCGCTGTGTCAAAAGGTAATCCACCACCTACATCCCAGGTAATCGGGTTTTGACAGCCTTGGCAGTGATGGTTACAACCAGCAACCCATAACACTACTCTTAAACCATCTCCGTTTAACATATCGTCTTTTGTTATATTGTGATAATTCATTATCGCCTCTCATATCCCCTATAATCAAAGTTTTCAAGCCGCATAAACGACCTGAAAACTCTTTAAATTATTTTATGTATCACATACTGATACGATCTTTAATCTCTTCCATTTTGTGATCAGCAAGTCTTGAGTCGCCTTTTACTCTTGAGTATGAAAGGTAACCGTTCATTCTGTCAATTTTTGTCAAGTTTTTGCTACCGCATTTTGGACAAGTATCCATATTTAATTCTTGGTGACCGCAGTCATCGCAGTATGAAAGTGATAGGTTTACACCTTCGTAAAATCCCATATCCATTGCACGCAAAATTAACGTTTCAATTGCTTCTGTATTGTAATCAATCGGATATTTTACATATTGAATTTTACCACCGTTCATCAAATCCCAGAAACGTTTTTCACAGTTTTGTTTTTCGATTGGTGTAATATTTTCACTAACGTGGCAGTGGAATGAATTTGAAACATAAGGCTTGTCTGAAACATTTGAAACCACGCCATATTTTTTGCGGAATTGTTTTACTTGTAAGCCGCAAAGGTTTTCTGCCGGAGTTCCGTAAAGTGCGTATAACCAGCCATCAGCTTCTTTAAATTCATTAACTTTTTTGTTTATGTGTTCCATTACTTCAATCGCGAATTCTCCGTCTTCAACAAGAGATTTGCCGTTGTGAAGTTGTTGCAATTCATTCAATGCTGTGATTCCGAATGATGCAGTTGCTGTTTTCAATAACGGTTTAATTTTGTCATGGATACCAAGGTGACCGCCGAGGAAACCGCCCTCACAATATGCAAGAGGGTTAACTGAGGCTTTCATTTCGCCTAAGTATTCATAAGTTCTGATATGGAGTTTTCTGATTAATTCCATGTAGTAATCAAGAACGTCATAGAAATCTTTGCTTTCTTTTTTAGCTTTTGCATAAATCATTGGCAAGTGTAAGCTTATTGCGCCAATGTTGAAACGTCCAACAAAGATTGGAGAATCATTTTCATCTGCAGGGTGCATTCCGCCTCTTTCATACCAAGGTGAAAGGAACGCGCGACAACCCATTGGTGAAATAACTTTGCCGTATTTTTTGTACATTTCAGCAACGTATCCTTCGCCTGAAAGTGAAAGCCAGTCAGGATACATTGTTTTCTTTGAACATTCAACACCAGCTTTGAAAATGTCATAATTAACTTTACCTTCGCCGTGGATATTTTTGTCATATAAGAAAACAATTTTAGGGAATAGCACCGGTTTTTTGCATTCTTTTTTGCCTTGACCGCCCATACGGATTTTAAGCATTGCTAACGTTGCCATTTTTTCGTATTCATCGGTTCCCAAACCGGCAGTAACTGTAATAAACGGATAGTCACCACGTGAAGATGCTACTGTGTTAAATTTGTATTCCCAGCCTTGGAAACCTTGTTCAAAATCTTTTTGAACATCAGCCATAGCTGCTTCTCTTGCTTTTTCAAAGGATAAGCCTAAGCATAAATATTTATTATTTTGTCTTTCGAATGTTTTTGCAGCGTATGGAGCAAGAATTTTATCTACTTCCGGAACTGTAAAGCCGCCGTATTGTTGGCTTGCTGCAGCCATAACTATATCGCCGATTACGTCAAATGCTACATCAAGGGATTTAGGTTCATTGTACCATAAGTTTCCCATTTCAAATCCGCCTTTAAGAACTGAGGCAACGTCAAATAGGCAGCAGTTCATTGTGTCGCGTCTTGCTGACATATCGTGAATATAGATGTAACCATCTCTGATGGCTTGTAATTCGTCGACTGTTAAGAAGAATTTTTTGTATAATTCTTTGTTTAGTTCGTTGAAAATCAAAGAACGTTTTGTAGAAACGAGTGTAGAATCGGCGTTAGAATTTTCTTTATCTCCGATGTACATAATTCTTTGAGATTCTTGATAAACTTTGTCTAGCATGCTTACAAAATCCTGTTTATAGTTTCTGTAATTTCTGTAACTTTGAGCAACTTTCGGGTGCAGATATTCAAGCGCGCCTTCGACGATGTTGTGCATTTCAGCAATTTCAACAGTGTCGCCGGTTCTTTGGTTAACCTTTTGAGTTACAAAGTCGCAAATTTCTTTTAAATCATCTTCTGTTAATGTTACCAGCATTCTAGCTGCTGATTTATTAACCGCATTGATAATTTTCTGTATATTATATTCTTCTCTTGTTCCGTCTTTTTTAACTATATAGATAGGTTCCTTTTGTGACTTAGTTTGAAGAAATGCAGTTTTTCTCTCGTCAGCCACTTTTGATGTGTTAAATTCAACTATATTGTTTGCGTTTGTAGAATATGCGTTTTGCATAATGCCCCCAGTCCCAAGTTCTTTATTTTCATCTTTCCGACCGTAAGTTTATAAGTCGGACCTCCCATGATTTGTCCTATTCATTTTAGGATAAATAAGGTACACTGTAAAGTCTTTTTACCAAATCTTAATAATTACCCGAGTGTATTGCTACTACTGAGTAAGCAGAAATTTTTACATTATTTTTAAATGTAAATTTTTATAAATTTGTGTTGAGCGGGCATGCTCCACCTGTTTAGTTTTCTTCGGTTGGAGCAGCTTCAACTTCTTCTGCTACAGACTTTTCAGGCGTGGTTGTAAGTTTTTTCTTTGCAGATTTTTTGTCTACTTTATTTGCTAAGTCAATGTACAAATCTTGAAGTTCTTTAACCTGTTTTTCTAAAACGGCATTACGTTCTTCCAGCTCTTTGATTTTAGCGGAATTGTCTGTCATTTTTGCAAATAATTCTTTTATTGCGTTGAGGGAAGCATAGAACATGTCGTCTTTGCGGATATAAAGGTAGCCCTCGCTGTTTTCGTTAACCGCATTAGGGAAAACTTTTTGTAAATCTTGAGCCATTACACCAACGCGTGGAGTTTTGTCAGCGTCGCGTTTGTAGGTGTAGTTATAAAATTTTAATTGGTTGATTTCATCCAGCCCACCTGTAAACTCTTTGCCGACATTTTTTAGGCGAATGTCAGAAGTCACAGTTGTAATTAATGTATTTAACGTTGTGTTTCCGAAATATATATTTCCCGAAGAGTATGTTACATCTCTTTTACCTATAAAAATTCTGTTGCTTACGTTATTGTTTTGAATTCCTGAATAGGAACCTAAACATATAACGTTCTCTGCGGTGTTTCCTTCGCATGCATTAAGCCCAACAATCGTAGAGTTTTTCTTTAGAGTGTTTGTTGTGTAATTTTTGTTAAGCTCTCCACCCAGAACGAGTCTACCACGATCGTTGGCATCACCAGGGTCTTTGAGCATTGTAAGCTGGCCGTTATATGAAACATTTGTTGTAGAATCTTTTTTATAAGCGAAACCTAATGCCGGAGTTATTGAGTTGGCAGTTGCGCCGTCAGTAAAAATATTACTGATTAATAAAAGTTTTGGGTCAAATTTAGCGTCCGTGGTTATAGAAGAGTCACCTATGTTTACCGTCTTCTGGTCACCGGTCGTTCCATAATATAGCCCTGTATGTCCATCGGAAGTTGTAAAGTTTTTGAACATGTTTCCGCTGGTATTAGCTCTTTTAGTAACCACAGGGGCAAAAGCCGCCATCATAATCCCGAGAATAGCCATTACAACAACCACTTCTGCAAGGGTAAATGCTGTTTTTTTATCTTTTATAAAATTCATAACCAAGTCCTCAATAATTCCAACTATTATAATAATATTTTATCATATTTTAAAAAAATTTCAATCCACCCTCTTGACGAGATTTTTTTTTGTATTATGATAAGAGTGTCAAACAACTAGACGGGATGTAGCACTCTGCCGAACAAAACGATTGAGTATCGTTTTGTGAGAGGAAAGGGTAGCGCACCACCGGGACGAAGTTCCGGTCATACAATTCAATATCGGGATGTAGCGCAGTTTGGTAGCGCACCTCGCTTGGGACGAGGGGGTCGCACGTTCGAATCGTGTCATCCCGACCATTTAAAAAGAACCTTAGGGTTCTTTTTTTGTGCTTATTTCAGTCCGAGAAAATCTCGCGATGCGTCAGTTTAGCGAGATTTTTGAGTGGCGTTAGACAGCGCAACCACGAGCGGGCCGCGGTTCAGCGGGCCGGAAGTGGCGGAGAACTGCTTTTAATACTTCCTTGCAATCGCTAGTATTTGTGTTATCATGGGTTTGACCCTTTGGGGCTTTATATTACAATTATTATGAGGATTAGGGAAATTGGATTTTACAACGTTAACTATTGAATTATTAAAAGGTATAGCAAATTTCGTCGGAAACTATGGTTTAGCAATCATTGTTTTGACAATAATTATAAGACTGTCTATGTGGCATTTGAATGTTTCGCAACAACGCTCAATGCGTGTCATGCAAAAACTTCAACCTAAATTGAAAGCTATTCAGGATCGTTACAAAAGCGACCCGCAAAAAATGCAAATGAAAATGATGGAGTTCTATAAAGAACACAAATTCAATCCGATGGGCGGATGTTTGCCATTGTTAATTCAAATGCCTATTTTTATTTTGTTGTATACAGCTTTGATGAGCCCGCAATTTATTCAGATTGCAGGCGATAGCCAGTTTTTATTTATTAAAAGATTAGACACGACTCTTCGTGGAATAAGCACCGTTGGGGTTTCTAATGACGGCTCATTTGAAGTTACTCCTAACGACCATTTTGTAGCAGGTAATACTGCAAAGATTTATCTTTCTAATGGAACAACTCAAGAAGTTAAGATTGAATCTCCTGAATCAGCGCTTAAAGTTCAAGGTGAAGTCGTTCCGGGGGATGCGTTGGGCTTGAAAATGAATGTTGACAGTTTCAAAATCGCACTTGATCAAATTGGAAAAGTTCAAGGTGCGGAAGTTCCTGTCATGAACGTTGGTGCTGCTTATAGAGGCGGTAAAGTTAATAAACGCTATATCAGAGAATCTGAAAACGTTAAATTTGAAAAGAAATTCGATAATCTTTTAGTTGCGTCTGTTCCTACAAAACCTGTTACAAATGAGGGGACTTTCCACTGGGATGTTCTTGCGTTAATTGTTCTTTTCGGAGCGACTATGTTCTTATCTCAAAAAATCATGATGGGAACCCAAAAGAACCAGAACACAGATCCTACACAACAGGCTATTCAAAAATCAATGGGAACATTCATGCCGATTATGATTATCGGTACTTTTATCATAATCCCTATTCCTGCAGGCGTTCTTCTCTATCTTGTTACAAGCAATTTAATCCAAATTGTACAAACCGTTATTGTTAACAAGCAAATCGACGCAGAGTTTGACAAAAAAGAGGGCAAAGTTTCTGACGATGATTTGAAAAACGCTAAAAAAGTTGAGCAAAAGGATTAGAGCATGCTTTTATCAGAGTTTGACTATGAACTGCCTGAGGAGTTAATCGCGCAGTTCCCGTGCGAAAAAAGAGATAATTCTAAAATGTTAGTGTTAAATAGCAGCCCGAGGTCTATCCAACATAAACATTTTTATGACATTGTGGATTATTTGGATGAAAATTGTGTTTTGATTTTGAATAATACAAAAGTTATTCCGGCGCGACTTTTTGGTGAAAAAGAGGGAACTGGAGCGAAAATTGAGATTTTTTTGCTCAAGGAGCGCGATGGACATAACTGGGAAGTTCTGATAAAGCCTTCAAAACGGGTGAAACCTGAAACAAGGGTGAAAATTAGTGATGAATTGTCCGCTGTTGTCTTAGAACCATTGGAGGATGACGGTAAATGGCTTGTTCATCTTGAATATGAGGGAAATGTTTTTGAGGTTCTGCATCGTGTCGGTAATATTCCGTTGCCGCCATATATCGAGCGTAAAATGACATCTGATGAACTTAAAAAGTTGGATTTTGAACGTTATCAAACAGTTTATGCTAAAAATGAGGGATCTGTTGCGGCGCCGACTGCTGGATTGCACTTCACTGATGAGGTTCTTGAAAAACTTCGTGCAAAAGGCGTTGAAATCGGATACGTTACATTGAATGTCGGTTTAGGAACTTTCCGACCTGTTAAGTGTGAAAATGTGCTTGAACACAAGATGGATTCTGAAACGTTTGAAATATCTGAAGAAACAGCCGAACTTATCAACCGCGCAAAAGCACAGGGGAAAACTCTCGTTGCTGTCGGAACAACAACCGTCAGAACACTTGAAACCGCTTACAAAATTTATGGTGAAATAAAGGCATGCCACGATGCATCAACTTTATTTATCTATCCTCCTTATGAATTTAAGGTTGTTGATAATTTGATTACAAACTTCCACCTGCCAAAATCTACACTTTTAATGCTAGTGAGTGCGTTGATGGGTAAAGATTTTATTTTTGAGGCGTATCGTGAGGCGATTGCTAATAAATACCGTTTCTACAGCTATGGTGATTGCATGTTCCTAAAGACGAGGTAAAACATGAAACGTATTTTGTTAATAAATTTTGGCGGTATTGGTGACGAAATACTTTTTATTCCAACGATTATTTCGTTGAAAAAAGAATATCCAGATTCACATATTACTCTGGCGCTTGAGCCTAGAAGCCGCGGGATTAAAGATTTAACAAACCAAATTGACGATTTAATTCTTGTTGATTTGAAACGCGGCAATAAGTATATAGAATTAATGAAACTTATTATTAAGGCATGGGGCGGTCGCTATGATGTAGTTGTTTCGTCGGGCGCTAACAAATTAATCCCGATTTTGCTTGCAGGCATGGGGATTAAAAAACGTTATGGTTATGATAGTGGGGTATTGAGCCGAAACCTTTTGACCAAAGCTGTGCCATTGAATAAAAATCAGTACGCTGCGGCGATGTATCATGATTTGATTGCGCCGTTGACATCGCACCGTACGGAACTTCCTGAAATTGACGTGGAACGCTTGCCGGTTGTAGAAAATTCGGTTTTAATTCACCCCGGGGTAAGTAAAATTAGTGTTGAAAAAAATATGATTAAGACGATTACGCCTGAAATCTGGGCGGATGTTGTGCGCGGGCTTGCGGCGAGGGGGAAAAAGGTTCGACTGGTTGGCGGGCCTGACGACGGGGAATGTATTGAACGTATCCTAGAACTTTGTGCAGACGTTGAGTTTGAAAACCTTTACGGCACAACTAAAAATTTAAAAGAGCTGGCGCAGCTGATATCGAGTACGGAGAAGTTTTTATGTTCTGATTCAGCGCCGCTTCATGTTGCGGTTGCGCTGGGTGTGAAAACTTATGCGATATTTGGCCCGACTGATGATAAAAAGCTTATTCCGCCGACGGTTACGGCTATCAAGGCGGATGATAAATGTCTGTTAAA
>CANAJP010000008.1 GCA_947361615.1 uncultured Candidatus Melainabacteria bacterium
TTGCGTGCGTTCTCAAGTGTTAAATCTATCGCCGTATCGATAGGTTTAACACCGAAAGTATGCATTTCATAATCAACGCCGTCAAATTGACCGTTTGCGATTTCAGTTAGAGAATCCTTAATAGCTTCTTTTAAAAGTTCGCCTCTGTCTGTTCCTATGGTGTCTTTAGCCATAAGTTCGTCGATTTCGTTAAAGAATCCGTTTTTCAAGGCGCTGACCATAGCCAAATCTTTTGAACTTACACGGTCAAAGTTAAAACTGTCCACATCGGATGGTTCGTGGTCGTATTCGCCTGTCAAAAGTTTGATGGCTTCGGCTCTGCTATCTTTTTTCGTCCAGTTGTTAACTAATCCGTGGAACATTTCGGTATCTAGAGCAAGAGCGTGAAGTGCGCGTGTGTTATCGTGATTGTTCAAGAATGTGTAAGAAAACATCAATGCTTGAAGCGGTGCAGAACGAACAAAGCCCGAGTCGTTGTTAACAAGTGTATTATGAAGCAGTTTATCAAGATAGAAATCCCAGTTTGTTGAAGATTGACCATTGTTAAACTTTTTCGCAAAAATTTCAGGCATTGTACTAAAGAAATAATCGTAGTTTGCGATTGAAGTGAGTTCTGAATCCGTCAGAAATTTGCCGATTAGGTTTGTCGGGTTTGGATAACGTTGTGAGTTTTCACCGTATGCGTTATACAACTCTTGCATATCGGTTAATTCTGCGACCATATATGAAGACGGGTTTTCTTTCAAAACATCATGTGCAAATTTTTGCCAGAATGATGTTATTTGGCCGAATGTTGTGTCAAAATCTGTTTGACCCTCGTTTCTCAGAGAATCTACGTCTGCAATATCTTTTGCTGCGTCAATACGCCAATCTAAACCCGCTTGAGTTTTATCGGTAATTGCTTCTGCAAGTCTGAAACTTTCAGCTGTTGTGCCTTTGATTTTTTTCTTTAAAGCGTCAGCAAGAGCTTCTTTGTCGCTCTCAGAGATGTTTTTAAGTCCTGATTTTACACGTTTAATCAGTTGTCTTGCTTCGTCTTCAGGTGAAATGCAGCCGTCTACACCTATGTCTTTCAGTGTAATTTTTTTAAGTCTGTTATAGTCGTATGAAATATCACCGTTGTCATTTGTTTGGAAACGCGGTGCGTCACAAAGAGATTTTACAACTGCATATTTTAGAATTTCCTGCGCTAAAATTGGAACGACATAGTTGCCGTATTCGGTATTTTCAGAACCATTATGAATTTTTTGGTTTTCAGGACGTTCTTTATCGTTGTTCAAACGGTCGATGATGTCTACTGCAAAATTAGTCAGAGCCCCGCTGGTTGCTGTGCCGTCGTTTAAGAAAAGCGCGTTTGTTTCTTTATAAACTTTTTCATATTTTGGTTGTACATGAGGGTTGCCGACTTTATTCAGAAAATATCTGTCATAAGTCATGTAATCATCGTTTATCGGGTCATACAAATCCGGTTGGCCTATATATTCTTCGCGGCAAGAGCGTTTTGAGATGTAAGGTGTTGCAAATACCGCAGAGATGTCGTCACCGAATTCCAATGAATCTAAAGGTACATCCATCATAGATTGTGCAACCTGATTGCGGAATTCTTCAGTATTTTTATTGCCTTTAAGTTCGTAGCTTCCGTCAAGAATATTCGCTACTGCCTCTTGTGAAAGATTATTTTCTAAAGATTTAGGGAATTTACCCTCTTTTATACGTTTATGGATTGTTTTATAAGTTTCTTTCGCATCATCTGCATCAATATTTTTAAGATTTTGTGCAATATTAAGATTAATAATATCTTTTGTTTTCTTTGTCCAAAAGCGTGCAGAAGTTACAACATAGTCTTTTGCTTCATTTGATGCGTATTCAAGTTCTTTCAGTTTTTCTTTCTGGTCAACTCCCGGTTTTAAAGATAGAGCTTTTTCAGTGTCTTCTGCAGAAAGGAAGTAGTGAATTTTGGTAATATCGGAGTTTGCGTTCCAGGTGTCAATGTTCCCCTCGATTTTGTTATCAACTGAAAGATTTGAGAATTGGGCAACATATTTTGTTCCAGTTCCGCTGTAAAGGTCAATTTTTGCATCTAGCGTTTTGTTGTGTTCATTTAAACGTTGAACATTGACGTCATATTCTCGGACGTCAATAGGAATTCTATAAGGTATAACCGTGTCATGGTGTGTGTTTTTAGATAACGGTTTATCATAGAAGTTTTTATCGTAAGACTCGATTGGCTCTTGCGGGTCAAGTTTATCGGTGTTTACTAAATCCTTGTCGTATGTTTCAAAATAACTAGGTTTGTTTTCGTTGTAGTTTTCGTTTTCTATGCGTGTGTATAATCCTTTTTCGTCTTTTTGATAGAAGTATTTCGGGTTAACAATTCTGTGTGAGAGAAAATCTGTGTTTTGTGTGAAAACGCCGAAAAGAACTTCATCGTTGGGGTTCATGCGGAACCAGTTGAAGAATGGTGATTGTTCTTTCCATTTTAATGCGTGGTGTAAGTGAATACCTTCTAAGCCTTCGTTAACAAACGCACCGTCAGAAACAAGGGTTTTTCCCTGTGCGAAAAGTTTTTTGGTTAGTGAAGTATAGTTGTTAATGTTACCAAGCGAAAGCGCCATTTGCATACAGTTTTTATTCCAGTAAGCGTGGTGAGATCTGGAATCATCTGTAAATAGTGGCAAACTTACGATTCTATCATAAGGCTCGAATGCACCTGCTTCTAATCTTTTTTCCATGCCGGCAAGTGAACCGCCCATTTTGTTAGAAAAAAGTCGGATATTGTGTTTTAATTCGTCATAATTTTCGTTTGTAATAATGTCGTTATCAGAGTCATAAACCCATTTTGGATCAAGGTTATCAGGCACTGCAAGAAGCATTGAACCACCGCGGCTTACGTCTGATGCCGGAACATGCAGGTTATAAAACGCTTCATCCTGTAAGTTTTCTTTATCTTCTCTGTCGTCAAGTAGTGAACCTGCGTCGACGCCGTATTGTTTTACTGCTCCGCTTCTTTTATCGACTAATTTGTAGTGGTAAGCAAAAGGTTCGTCTTCCATTACGCCAAATTCAGCGTGAATATTAATCCTGTTTTTACCAGGGTAAAGTTTTCTTCCCTCTTCTGAATTATTGTTTAATAAATCGGGATATTTATCGCCTGTCAGGAAGTAATTCCCTGTTTTTAAATCACGGTCAACGACAGCAATTTCAAGGTAGCAGTCTGTGGTATCAGGGTCAAAAGGGAACGAAAATTCACCTGTGCGTTCGCCCTCGTCATTTTTGCAAGCGTTATAGCCCTTAAACACAGGGGCATTTTGAATTCTTGTTATATAGTTTGCAGAATCTAAATTAATCTTCACGCAGATGCCTCCACCACACATTTATATTAATAGGCTCAAGAAAAATTTTTGCCTTTTTAGTGCATTAAAACAGTAATTTTTTACAATTCTTAAAACTTTTATTCAATTATTTTGCCGCCGAAAACTTCAAGTGCCATGTTCACGGTGTCGGAATGCATATAATATTCCTCTGAACGCGCACTGTAAGTGCTGAGTTTTGTTTCTTTAGCTTCTTCAAGTTCTTCATCGCTTATTTCATCTTGTTGCGGCTGCGGTGTTGGTGAAGCATTTTCAACCTTAGGCGGTTGAGGCGTTGCTGGTTTCGGTGCCGCAGCAGGTGCTGGTGCAGGAGATGGAGAACTGCTTAGCCTGGGAGACACCGTTGGTTCGCCGGCTTTTGGAAGCCTTACGGTCAATGTAACTTCTTTGTTGTACATTGTGTTAATCGCGTTTTGTAAAACTTCACGCTTAGAACCATCCGTAAATTGTTTTAAGAATATTTCGTTTTTCACTGCAAGCACAACATGCTCATCGGAAATCTCAACGGGGTTTGCCCATTGTTTGAGTAAGGCTCTTGTTGGCGCGCTGGAAATGTTTTCAAGCAATTGCCCCCACAGAGATGACAAATCGTTTCCGACCGGTGCAGCAGGTGCAGGAGTTGGCATAGGTGAAAAATCTTCTTTTGGCGCAGGCGCTTGTTGTGTTTGTGACGCCGGTTTTGGCTGTGGTGCGCTGACTGGTGTCGGCGCAGGTGCAGATTTTACAGGTGCCACAGGTCTTGCAGGCGCCGGAGCTGGTGCTTGCTGTTGAACAGGTGCGCCACTTTCAAGTCTTGTAATTCGTTCTTGAAGCTGTAATAATGATGTATTTTGTGCAAGATTCGCAAGGTCAATAACTGCAACTTCAAGCCATAATTTAGGATTATTTGTCGTTTTTAATTCTTTTATGTATTCACAACATTTATTCACGAGAAAAATAATCTGATGCGCATCGAGCGGCACTGCTTGTTTTGAAAGCGCTTCGATTTGCAAGTCGTTGAGTTGTGATAACTCAATTGCAATTTCTTTTGAGCAAGTTTTTACAACTAAAAGGTTGCGGAAATAATCCAGCAGGTTCGTCAGAATTTGAACGGGTTCGTTGCCGGAATTATAAACTTTTTCGAGAATTTCGATGGCTTCATTAGGTTTTGACTCAACGATTTTTTGTGAAAATTCGTTTAAAAGGTCAAACGAAAGACGGCCCAGAAGATTATCTATTTCAGCGGTAGTGATTTCGCCGCCAAGAACGCTTAATTGTTCTAAAAGCGCAATACTGTCACGCATTCCGCCTGCTGAGTTTTTAGCGATAGAAATAAGCGCGTCGTCAGTGATGTTGATTTCTTCTTTAGTTGAAATCATGCGCAGGTGCTTAACGATATCGTCTGTCGTAATTCTTCTGAAATCATAACGCTGGCAGCGGCTTTTGATGGTATCAAGAACCTTATGAACCTCTGTTGTTGCAAGGATGAAGATAACGTTTTTAGGCGGCTCTTCAAGCGTTTTCAAAAGAGCGTTAAAGGCTGTTGTTGAGAGCATGTGAACTTCGTCGATGATATAAATTTTGTAACGGCTGTTCACCGGCGCATACATTACGCGCTCTAAAATGTGTTGCGCGTCTTCAACTGAGCGGTTGCTCGCCGCGTCGATTTCGATTACGTCCATCGGAGTTGAATTTGTTATATCAATACAGTTTCCGCACTTTCCGCAAGGATGAATAGTTGGCCCGTCAACACAGTTGAGGGATTTTGCAAAAATTCTTGCGGTAGATGTTTTACCTGTTCCGCGAGGGCCTGTGAAAAGATAGGCGTGCGAAATTTTATTGGTCGTAATCGCGTTAGTTAACGCTTTTTTAATATGTTCCTGCCCGACAACTTCTTCTAACTGTTGTGGACGATATTTTCTGTACAAAGGCATATAATTCATGATAATATCATTATAGCAAAAAGTTTATTGGAAAGGCAAAATTGTGAATATTATTAAACCTAAAAAGTTACAAAAGGGCGATAGTATAGGAATAATCGCACCCTGTGGAGTTTTTAAGGCGGCAGAGCGTCTTGAAAAAGCTGTTACATTTTTTGAAAACGAGGGGTTTAGAGTAAAGGTTAGCGAAAAACTTTTTGCACGCGAACGATATCTTGCAGGAACTGACACAGAGCGCTCAGGTGAGATTGAAAAATTCTTTGCAGATGATGAGGTTGACGCGATAATTTGTGCGCGCGGCGGTTATGGTGCAATAAGGCTTATTGATAAAATAAATTACGATGTCATACACGCGAATCCGAAACCTTTTTGCGGATTCTCAGATGTGACGGCGCTTTCTGCAATGTTTTTGAAGCGTGCTGGACTTGTAACTTATTCTGCGCCTATGATTAACGGTGATTTTGGAAACGACATTTCAGAATTTACCTTGGAAAATTTCAAACGCGCCCTTATGTGCGACGAACCATTAATGTTTGATGGCGAGGTTTTACTTGAAGGTGAGGCTGAGGGAATTTCTTTCGGCGGAAACCTCGCAACACTGGTGTCGCTTTGCGGAGTGGATTTTTTGCCTGATGAGAATTTTATTCTTTTTATAGAGGATTTGAACGAACCTGCGTATAAAATTGACAGAATGGTGACACAGTTGCGTAATATTGAACAATTCCGTAAAAATTTAAAAGGTGTCGTGCTTGGCGAGTTTTCAGACTGCGACTGTCCTGAATATTTGGACGAAATTTTCTCAGAATTTAACGTACCAACATTAAAAGGCTTAAAAATTACGCATTCTCACGATAAAATAACCATTCCAATCGGCGTTCCTGTACGGATAGAAAATGGAAAAATTTTATTTTACTCGTAAGTATAATTAGGAGCGTTTTGGGCTTCGTATTCCTCGATTTCATCTTCGGAATTCAGTTTTAAGCCGAAAATATCGCCTGTATTTATTTCAACTTCTTCGCCTTTGCTAGCGTAGGACAGCACGGAATGCTCGTAAACATTTTCAACCGCAGAGGTTATACGATTACCTGCGCCGTTTTCGGATTTTACAGCACCTTCAACCGCGCGGTAGCCCATGCTTAATCCCTCGACAAAATGGTTTCCAACGCTTAGTGCTGCACTTTTTGCGGTTTCTACTTTGTCAAGTTTGAACGCAGGAACATATTTTGCTACATTGTTTTCTTTAACTTTTTGGGTCACACCGTTGCTATTAGTAACAGTTTTAATCTGAAATTTGAAAGTCGCGTTGCGTTTCAAGCGTTTTGGATCCTTAATATCTATGAGTGAACCTGTTAAAACATCGCCGGTATTGATTTTGATATTTTTTGTAAGTTGAATTTCTCCTATTGAGCGAACCTGAATTGATTTTGGTGGGTTCGTAGTTGTAAAAGGCGTAATCGCCTCAACTTTAAGCGTTTCAGCAAGTGCTGATGTGCCAATTAAAAGTGATGTCGCAATTAATAATAATTTTTTCATTTATCTCTCCAGCAACGGTTTTAAATATTTCCCTGTATATGATTTTGAACATTTTACGACATCTTCGGGGGTGCCGCTTACAACAACCTGTCCGCCAGCGTTTCCGCCCTCTGGGCCTAAATCAATGATATGGTCGGCTACTTTGATTAAATCAAGATTGTGTTCAATAATCAAAATAGTGTTGCCTTGATCCGCAAGTTTTTGCAGAATTTTAATTAATTTATCAAGGTCATACCAGTGCAAACCCACAGAAGGTTCATCAAGAAGATAAAGCGTCTTGCCGGTTGCGCGTTTGTTCAGTTCGGAAGCAAGTTTAATCCGCTGTGCTTCTCCTCCTGAAAGAGTTGTCGCGTTTTGGCCCAGTTTTATGTAGTCAAGACCTACATCATAAAGCGTTTGGAGTTTGTTTTTGATAGCCGGAATATTTTCAAAGAACTCCAACGCCTCTTTAACGCTCATTTCAAGAACATCAGAAATCGTTTTACCTTTGTACTTAACTTCAAGCGTTTCGTTGTTGTAGCGTTTGCCTTTGCATACATCACATTTAACGTAAACGTCAGAGAGGAAGTTCATTTCTATTTTAATAACGCCATCACCTTTGCAGGCTTCGCAACGTCCGCCTTTGACGTTAAAACTAAATCTTCCGGCTTTGTAACCGCGGGCTTTTGCCTCGTTTGTTTTTGTGAATAAATCTCTAATCGGGCCGAAAACATCTGTATAAGTTGCAGGGTTGGAACGCGGAGTTCTGCCGATTGGCGACTGGTCAATGTCGATAATTTTGTCGATATTTTCAAAGCCTGTGATTTCGTCAACGCCCTGAGGTTTAGGTTTATCCTTGCGGAGCTTATAAATCGCATACTCGTAGATTAAATCCTGCATTAAAGAAGATTTTCCCGAGCCTGAAACCCCTGTAAGACAAACAATTTTGCCTAGTGGAATTTCTACATCAATGTTTTTCAGGTTGTTGATATGTGCGTTTTTTACGACAAGAGAATTTCCGTTGCCCTCACGGCGTTTTTTTGGAACAGGAATAGATTTTTCGCCTGAAAGGTATTTCCCTGTAAGCGAACCTTTTGCCGCGATGATATCATCAACCGAACCCTGTGCGATAATTTTACCGCCGTTGACGCCTGCTTTAGGCCCTATATCAACAATGTAGTCTGCCTGACGAATGGTATCCTCATCGTGTTCGACAACAATTAATGTGTTGCCAAGGTTTCTTAAACGAACAAGCGTGTTAATAAGTCTGTCGTTATCGCGCTGGTGAAGCCCGATTGATGGTTCGTCAAGTACATACAAAACTCCTGACAATCCGCTTCCAATTTGCGTTGCAAGTCTTATACGCTGAGCCTCGCCGCCTGATAAAGTTCCGGCCATACGTGCAAGGTTTAGGTAGCTTAGACCCACGTCCTTTAAAAATTTTAAACGTGCGCTGATTTCATCCAATATTTGTTTTGCAATCTGCATTTTGAAATCAGTAAGTTCTAAATACAGGTCAGAAATAAAATTATACGCCTCATCAATCGGTAAAAGTGTGAATTCGTGAATATTTTTACCGTTTACTGTGACAGCGAGTGCGAACGGGTTCAAACGCGCACCGTGGCATGCCGGACAAGGTTTGGTAATCATGTATTTTTCAAAGTCCTCGCGTGCCGTTGAATCCATTGAATCCTGATATCTTTTTTCATAATACGGGATTACACCGATAAACTTATGGTACTGGGTATGATAGCGTTTTGTACCGAATTTTTTTACATGGAACGCGACGATTTCAGGGCCGCCGTAAAGAATTATATCCTGCTGGTCGCTCGGAAGTTCTTCAAAAGGTTTATCCATGTCAATTCCATAGTGCGAACATACAGAATTTAGAACATCTTCATAATAAGTGTTTGAAGTTCTTGCCCACGGGTAAATTGCACCGTCACGTAGTGATTTTGTCCTATCAGGGATTATTAAATTAGGGTCAAAAAGATAGTCAAAACCTATTCCGCCGCATCTAGGGCAGGCACCGTAAGGCGCGTTGAACGAGAAAATTCTAGGTGCAAGTTCTTCAAAACTTATATTACACTTAGGGCAGGCAAGTTTTTCAGAATAAATTTTTTCCTCACCGCCAATAATATCAACGATTAAAACGCCATCAGCTTTTTGCAGTGCAATCTGTGCGCTGTCTGCAATACGTGAGCGCGCGCTTTCTTTCACGACAATTCTATCGACAACCACGCTTATATCATGTTTTTTTGTTTTTGCAATCTTAATCTCGTCTTCGTCAAGGTTATAAACCTCATCATCAACTTTTACACGTACAAAACCCTCTTGGCGAAGTTCCTCAAATACATTCTGAAACTCTCCTTTTTTGCCTCTTGCAACTGGTGCCAGAATTTGAATTTTTGTTCCTTCATCAAGTTTTAAAATAGACGCCACGATTTCATCAATTGTTTGAGGTTTAATAACTTCCCCACATTCAGGGCAGTGCGGAACTCCGACGCGTGCATATAAAAGTCGTAAATAGTCATAAATTTCGGTGACCGTGCCGACAGTAGAGCGCGGGTTGTTGCTTGTTGATTTCTGGTCAATAGAGATTGCAGGAGAAAGCCCGTCGATTGATTCAACGTTCGGTTTATCCATTTGTCCCAAGAATTGACGTGCGTAAGTCGAAAGACTTTCAATATAACGTCTTTGACCTTCTGCAAAAATCGTATCAAAAGCCAGTGAACTCTTGCCTGAGCCTGAAACGCCTGTGAAAACTACAAGCTGGTCTTTTGGGATTTCCAGTGAAACATCTTTTAAATTATGTTCTTTAGCACCTTTTACAACAATTTTATCTCTCATAACAAGATTATAGCATAATAGTAAAATTATTCTACCTATTTGTCTTTGAAGATAATGTCATCCCGAACTTGTTTCGGGATCTGTCAAGCGTTACTTTTTAATAATAAACAAAGGAACAATTCTTATATTCTACGTTGATAATTTTGTTGAATTTTTCTATTTAACATACTTATTCAACACTGGATAGATCCCGAAACAAGTTCGGGATGACAAATTATTTATGCTTGAGACTTTTTAGCTGCGTGCTTCTGACGTAATTCTTCAACCCAGCTTGCAAGCGGTGTTGCTGCGAGAGGTACTGCTAATCTGAAGATAATACCGATAATCGCCATTTTCTTCAATATGCCCATACCGTTTACAAGTCCGTCGATGTTTGCCGGAAGAACTAAATTCTTTTGCTTAGCAAAATCAAGAGCTTTAAGCGGTTTAACTTTCTTGAGTTCTTCTTTTGAAGCGTTTGCGGCTTTCATTGATTTGATTTTGTCAGCGGCAGCTTTTTGAGCAGCTTTGTAGTCTGCGGCGAAGTTGTCATCAAGCGCTCTGGCACCGATAAATCTTGCCGTAACTCTTTCCCACCAGCTGTTCAGCTTAGCGTCAATTAAGTATGATAAACTTGTTGAAATTGCAAATGTTAAGCCTTGATTGATAGCAAGAATTTTCTTTTTATCATCTTCAAGGTTTTCGTTTGCAAGAGTTCGTTGCATGTAAACCCCGCTGATAACCGCTGATGTTACGGTCGCTACGTGGTTGAATAAAAATTCTGAATCTTTATATTTATCTGACGCTTTCTGAAGTTTTGATGAATTCAATAGCGGTGCAGTGAAGTGTTTTGCAATAAAGTCTGTGAATTTATCATAAAGTCCGCCTTTGTTGCTTCCCTTGGTCGCATTAACAACAGTTTCAACGGCAGCTTCCGGAATTTTTCCGCGGAAGTTGACCTCTTTTGCTTTGTCTGACTCTGCTGCAGCAAAGTTTTTCATGTCTTTGCCTGATTTGAGATTTTCGTAGTCTTTAGCCATTTGTTGTAATTGCTGTTCGGGTGTTTTGTTTTTCGGTGTTTTTGACAGACCGAATACATATTTAAGAATAAGCGGAATCAAGGCGATAGTAAGCATTGCTCTTGGAATACAAATTCCCCATTCAGGAATGTTTTTCATCAAAGTGTTCATTGTATTCATTTGTTTTTTGCCCATTTTATTTATTGACTCACAGCCGAATTCTTTAGGTGCTGCTTTTGCTTTTTTCAAAGCGTCATCAAGAGGTTTAGTTAGAACCATTGTAACACCGAAACCGAGGAAGCCTGATGAAACCGCTTGAGCGGCAGAATAAATTTTATCTTTTTTATCTTTCATGCCCGGAATCGCCATTGTTAAAGTAGGGCGAACCATGCCAGCAGTTACGAGGGCAACCAGGGCGTTTGCTGTCTGGTTGTGGTCGTTAGCATATTCAAGGAAGTTCGCAAATCTATCGCTTCCAAGAATCCTGTCTATTCTTCCTTTCCCTTTAAAACTTAAAGCGGCAGCCTCACTCGTACCCGTAAAGCTGCCGCTATTAATAACCTCGTTTTTATCTCTTGTTCTTACACCGCTCTTACACTTAGTCTGTTCGAACGCACTCTTCTTGTGTTTAAGCTGAGTTTGTCCCATCGAACTCTCGTGTAAATAAGGGTTATTTGTATAATTCATCGAGTTAATAATCATTTCTACACCAAAATTTTTGTATCTGTACATTCATTTTAAAACAAAGGAAAAAAAATATTGCTATTTGGTTAAGAAATTTTAACATAAGAATTATTTTATGACAAGAACGTCGCAGGAAACGTTGTCACAGATACGTTTTCCGGTTTGATTCGATAGTAATTTACTTTTATTTTCGTTACGTGTTCCGTCGATAATTACTAAATCTATATTGTATTTAGTCGTGTAATTTATAACTTCTTGTGCCGGAATTCCGCTTATAATAACACTTTGTGCAGATGTGAGCCCCATGCCCTCTAAAATCTTTTCTAAATCTTTTATTATATTATAGGCGTATTTTTTTTGTTCTTCTTCTATTTTTAAATACCAGTTTGTATCGAGAGTTCCCTCTAAAAATAAAAGATTAGGACTTTCGTTGACTATACAAATATGAATTTCTTTATCTTCAAGTTTTAATTTTTCAAGTTCCTTGCGGAAGTGTTCGGGCGAGTTGTCCTTGTCGCTTATTGCAAGAAGAACTTTTTTTGCGCTGTTTCTGTGTTTTGAAACATATATGGATACAGGAGAACTGCCCAATATGTCATAAGATACCGAACCAAGCCATTTTTGTAAGCCTTTTTTACCGTGTGAACCCATTAAAACGATGTCGTATGCGCCTGTGTTCAATTCATCAAGTATAATATCAGCGACGCCGCCACACATTTTTATTGTTTTACCAAGATTTAAACCGTTTTTCTTTAACTCATCTTCCGTGAATTTTAAAATATTATCAGCGAGGCTTGAGCATGATGTATTAAAATCGGACTGTTCAATATCTATATCTTCAGGTAAAAAGTTCCAATCAATAACACAAATTGCGTCAGTGACTTCACGTTTTGACCAGTTCGCAAAATTATATATAGCGTTAAAACTTATTTTTGACCCGTCGGTACAGAATAGTGCTTTCATTATATTATCTCCTCTACCGAAACATTTTAAAATATGTTACGGATTTTTAAATTACCTGCTCATCTATTTTTTTTATGTTATACTCGAAGAGGTTAGTTGTCCGAGAAAATTTCGCAAAGCGAAATTTTTGAGTGGCGTGTTAGACAGCGCAGCCATGCGCGACCCGCGGTTCAGCGGGGCGGAAATGGCGGAGAACTGCTTTTAAAAGGATGAGTTTTGTAAAAATGCCCGCTGAAAATAAAGTTAATCTTAAAGAATATAAAGAATTAATAGACACAATTGCTAAGGTCGAATTTCAGAAGTTTTCTTCATTCAGACTTATAGAACTTCCTGAACTCGTGAATATTGGCAATCATACTTTGTATATTCTTTTGAAAAATAATAATAAAGAAAAGTTTAATAATACTTATCTTGCAACAGCGATTAAATGGGCTATTAGAAACGAAGTAAGACGCCGTTATAAATGGTACACGCTTAAAAACAGCCGTAAAAATGTAATCGATGACGAGGGCGAAACTAACGTTAGAGAAGAAGTTTACAAAACTATTCTTTCTATCGAAGAAATGCAGGAAGCAGAAGTTCCTACTCAAATTAAGGCTCTCGATAATACCCCTGAAGAAAATATTGAATTGCTTGAACTTAAACGCGAAATTATGGTTTCGATGAAGAAATTATCGCCGCGTGAACGTGAACTTATTGAATGCAAATTTTTCCAGAATAAAAAACTTAAAGATATTTCAGAAGAATTTGATATTTCCCAGTCGAGAATTTCACGTATTATTCAGGCAGGATTAGACAAAATTAAAAAGGATTTGAAAAAACAGGGGATTTTATGAAAACTGTATTTGAAAAAAGCAACGGGGTTTCAGGTGTATCTTTAACTGATGAGGAGATTGATTTAGGGTTTATGAACGGCGCGGAGTTGCGCAAGGAGCAAATCGGACTTCCGCAGATGAGTGAACTCGAAGTTCTTCGCCACTATAAAGAGCTTTCCGATAAGAATTTTTGCATTGAAAAAGGCTTTTATCCGCTGGGTTCCTGTACAATGAAGTACAACCCGAAAGTTAACGAACTTCTTGCAAATTTAGACGGTTTTAGTAATTTACATCCGCTTGCGGCCGATGAAGATTGTCAGGGTGCGCTGGAATTGATGTATAAATTACAGGAGAAACTCAAAAAAGTTACAGGGATGGACGCTGTAACTCTTCAGCCTGCGGCTGGTGCGCATGGCGAAATGACCGGTATGATGATTATAAAAAAATATTTTGAACATATCGGCGAAACCCGTACAAAAGTTATTATTCCAGATTCTGCGCACGGTACAAACCCTGCGAGTGCTTTTATGTGCGGTTTTGAGATTGTATCCGTTAAATCTAACGACAAAGGGCAGGTTGATGTTGAAGCTTTAAAAGAAATTCTCACACCTGATGTAGCTGCGATTATGATGACTAATCCTAATACGCTCGGGATTTTTGAGGAAAATGTTCTTGAAATATCTGAACTTATGCACAAAAACGGTTCACTATTGTATTATGACGGAGCAAACTTTAACGCAATTATGGGACATTCAAATCCTGCATTGATGGGGTTTGACGTTGTTCACCTGAATTTACACAAAACTTTTGCAACACCTCACGGTGGCGGAGGCCCTGGTGCAGGCCCTGTTTGTGTTGTTGAAAAATTAAAAGATTTTTTGCCGGTGCCGGTTATCGGCTTCGATGGCGAAAAATATTTTAGAAACTACAATTTTCCGCACACAATCGGGCAGGTTAAAGCGTTCTACGGAAATTTTGGTGTGCTTGTTAGAGCCTACGCTTACATCCTTATGATGGGCGAAAACCTCAAAAAAGCCAGCGAAAATGCCGTACTTAACGCGAATTACATAAAAGAAAAACTTAAAGGCGAATACAAACTCCCTTATGATGTTCCTTGTATGCATGAATTCGTGCTTTCAGGCGACAAACAAAAAGAAGAAAATGGCGTTTCAACGCTTAATATCGCAAAACGCATAATGGAAAATAATATTCATCCGCCGACGATTTACTTCCCGCTGATTGTTCACGAGGCTATTATGATTGAGCCGACAGAAACCGAAAGTAAAGAACGTTTGGATGAATTAATTAATGTAATGTTAAAAATTGCGCAAGAGGCAAAAACTAACCCTGAAAGAGTGCTTTCAGCACCTTTGACAACCCCTGTTACAAAGATTGACGAAACTCTTGCCGCAAGAAAACCGGACTTGAAATATAAATTAGAAAGTTAGAATTATGACAGAAAAAAAGAAAATAAAAGTAGCATTTCCCCACATGGGAACAATATACATTGCGTGGTCTGCAATCTTGAACAAAATCGGAATTGAGGCATACGTACCACCTTATACAAGTAAAAAAACACTTTCATTAGGTACAAAGCATTCACCGGAGGCGATTTGTCTGCCTTATAAACTTATTCTGGGAAACTTCATTGAAGCAATTGAGGGCGGAACGGATTATGTTGCGATGATTACGTCCCCTGGGATTTGCCGTCTTGGTGAATACGGCGGATGTATCGACAGCGCGCTTAAAGATATGGGATATGAAACAAAATATATCGAAATGCGCCTTTATGACGGTATAAAAGGAATGTATGACTTTTTAAAACGTGTTTCTGGTAAAAATGATCCCGTTTTATTCCTTAGGGCCATTAACCTTGGAATTAGAAAAGTTTTTGTTCTTGATAGAATGGAATCACGACTTTCTTATCTTCGCGCACGTGAAATTAAATCAGGCGAAGCAGAAAAACTTTACAATCGTGCGTTGAAATTTATCAAAGATGCAAATTCAACCCGTGCACTTCAAAAGGCAGAAAAAGAAGCTCTGGCGCTTATGAACCAATGTCAGATTGATGAAAAACGTGAAGTTTTACGTGTTGATTTGACAGGTGAAATTTATATCGTTTGTGATGAGTTTTCTAACCAGAATATTATGCGTGAACTTGGTAAAATGGGTGTAGAAGTCCGCAAAAGTTTAACAGTTGGAAGCTTTTTGCGCGATGCAATTATTCCTAAGGCGTTTAAAAAAGAAGAAACTCACCTTGAGCGTGCGGAAAAACTTGCAAAACCATACTTAATGCGTGATATTGGTGGTGACGCGTTAGAATGTGTTTCTGACGTTGTTTATGCGGAACAGCGCGGAATAGACGGTATCATTCACGTTTCACCGTTCACCTGCATGCCGGAAATCATGTCACAAAATATCTTCCCTGCAATGAGAGAAGATTGTGATATCCCGATTTTACCGCTTATTATGGATGAACAAACAGGTAAAGCCGGCTATATTACACGTTTAGAGGCATTTGTTGACCTTATGCGCCGCAAAAAAAGAAAATTAGCCATGGCTAATCAGAAAAAAGATTAATGTTTTTTCAGCGCGCTATAGTAGGATAGGTATATGGGTAAAATTTTAAAAGAAACATTCGCAATTTTGAATAAAAACTTATGGCTTTTGTTCCTATTTATGACAATAAGCTATATTGGTGTGATTTATTTTAGCATTATCAGAGCGGCGGCGCATACGCCTGTCGAGATGATAATCGCAGGAGTTACGCTTCTTTTTATCGCGGTTGCGGGTGTCGCCGGCTTTTTTAATACCCTACGAAGCACTCTTGATTTAGAGTATAACGTAGTAAAACGCGAAGATTTTAGCGGGTTCGAACTTCTCAAAACTTTTCCGCGTGGCGTTTCTGATTACTTTTTGCCTGCGTTAGGAATAATTTTGATTTATCTTTTGATAACATTTTTAATGTTTAACGTTGCTATTCTTATCGGAAGCAAATTGATTGGAATGTTTTCATTCTCACCTGAAGATTTGACAAAGGCTATGAGTTCAATGGAGGCTCTTGCAGAATTCCAAAAGAATATTTCGCCTGAAGATATGGCTAAATTGTCAAAATGGCATCTGCTTTATATGTTGATTACATCAATTATGACTTATTTTTTAATCTACTGGTTGCCGGAAACTTTCTATAATACAAAAAATTCAATTCTGGCACTATTTAGAGCGGTAAAAAAAGTTTTAATGAATCCTCTTCATACTCTACAGTTGTTTGTTGTTATTATTTTAATAAACATTTTAACATCTGTTTTAATGGCTGTATTGTTGCCAATTCCTGTTTTAATGTTCCTTGTATATTTTATTTATTTCTATGGTTTAGTCTTTGTTTTAATGTTAATTTTTAATTATTATCGTGAAAAATTTGTAATTCGTGAGTTTATAGCAGAAGTAGTGGAAGAAGAACCTGAGAATGACGCAGACTCTGAGGAATAAGCGTGTAATAGCTGTGGTTGGTGCAACGGCAAGCGGAAAAACCGCTTACGCTATTGAACTTGCGCAAAAACTTGGTGGTGAGGTTATTTCTGCGGATTCGCGTCTGGTTTATAAAGGTTTTGATATCGGAACGGCTAAACCAACACTTGAAGAGCGTGCAGGTATACCGCACCATTTGATTGATGTTGTGGAACCTGAAGTTGATTATTCCGTTGGTTTATGGGCAAAAGAGGCCGAAAAACTTATTGAAGAGATTCATTCGCGCGGTAATATTCCAATTATTGCAGGCGGCACGGGGCTTTATTTTAGAATTCTGCTTGAAAATTACGATTTACCCAAAGTAGAACCTAATTACGAGTTGCGCAAAGAACTGGAAACTTTAGATTTTGAAGCATTAAAAGAACGTCTTTGTAAAATTGACCCTGAAACGGCCGGTAAAATTGAGCGTAATGACAAAAAGAAGATTATCCGTGCGCTTGAAATCGTTGAAACCTTACAGGTCCCAATGAAAGAAGCCCGTGGAGTAAAAGAATTTTCTGCGTATGATGTTGAATGGCATGGTCGGAACTATCCACGCGAAGAATTATATGAACGGATTAATAAACGCGTTGATTTGATGATAGAAGCAGGACTTATAGAGGAAACAAAAGCGCTTCTTGATATGCACGGACGCATTACTAACCTCGTCGATACTATCGGCTATCGTGAAATTATTGATTATTTAGATGGAAAACTTGATTTAAAAAACGCTTGTGATATATTAAAACAAAACACAAGGCGCTATGCGAAAAGACAACTGACCTGGTTCAGAAAAAACTCTTATATTGATTGGAATATTTATCCCGAAATTGTAAAGTAAAAATTTATTACAAAACTCTTCAAAAGGCGCAATTTTACCCGTGTTTAGACTTAGTAAATTTGCATGCAAATATCAAACAACAAAGTTCTTAATACAAGAAATTTGGAAGCCGGCATATTCATTTTAATGGGCGGCGCAAAAACCGTGCAGGATTATCGTAGTGTCGGAGAGGATTATAAGCAGAGAATTTTGTTGAACGATACGGTCGTTCTGGGGGCATCGTGTGCCGGTATGATTGGCTATAGAGCGTTAGGACACAGTAAAACTTTAAATGAAAAATGTTTCAAACCTATAGTTGATTATTTTCACAAAAAGTTTAAGGCTTTCTACAATACTGATTTTTCGAAAAAACATCTTTCCGGAAAATTTGATGCTCTTTATCATCCGATTAACAAACCACTTGAAATGTCCAAAGAGATTATCGGAAGCTGTGTCTCTAATGTCTTAATGGTTGCTTCAGGGTTATTCGGAGCTATTGCTGGTGACTATGCGTTGACTAAAACCGGTTTTGGCATACACAAAACAAAAAAATTGAAAACTGAAGAACATACCATTCCCAAACAATTGGTACAGGTTGAAAATTTCAAGAAAAAGAAGGTAGATACTGTTATTGATAAGAAAATTCAGGAAGAAGTTTTCTGGCGAGTTCTTGACTTCCCCGTGTTTAACGTTTTAACCACACCGTTTGTTGGTTTACAGGGACTTGCTATTACTGATGATGAAAAATATTCAAAACAGGTTAAAAACGCCTCAAAATATCTGCTTGTAAACTCACTTGTTCCTTTGTTTTTCTTCTCTTTAAGCTCAGCTTTGACTAAAAAATTGAAAAATATTTACAGAATTCCTATAATGTTTACGTCATTAATGACCGGTACAATGGCGACTAAAGCATTACTTGACCATAAACTTAATAATAAGCCAAAGAATTAATTCCTTAACATGTTGAAATCTTTGTTAAAATATACTAAAATGGTATAATAGGGAATTATTGGGAGTTATTGTATGAAAATCAGCACTAAAAAACTGTTCATTCGTCTGAGTGAGTTCTCAGGTTTGTTAGTGGCATTACTTATTCTGTTTTTTGCTATAACAATTTCTGTATTTGCATATTTGTTTATGCAAAATGTTGACTATGCTTTTGATGGTGCTTATGGGGCCGGAGCTTATGCCAGAGGCGGAAGAGGCGGACAGGTATACCATGTTAAATCATTAGAAGATAACTACAATCCAGGAACCCTACGTCATGCCTTGACTCAACGCGGTGCAAGAACTATTGTTTTTGATGTTGCCGGAATTATTGATTTGAAATCTCCGCTGATAGTGAAAAATGGATTTGTAACGGTAGCAGGTCAAACAGCCCCCGGGGATGGAATTTGTATTCGCGGAAACTCTGTTATATTCAAGTGTAATCATGTAGTTTTAAGATATTTGCGTTTTAGATTTGGTGTAAAAGATAAACCGGCGTCTTTGGTTATTAAAAATCAGAATAATATTATTATAGACCACTGTTCCTTTGCATGGGGAAATCCTAGCAACCTTGATTTTTTTGATAACTCTGCTTCAACTATTCAGTGGTCAATCATAGGCGAATCTCTAGGTGCTTACGGTGCGCGTGTAGGCGGTTATGACGTTAGTATTCACCATAACTATTTTGTTAATAACACGCTCGGGAACCCTTATTTCTGGCAGGAAAAATTTAGCCTGCTTGATGACGTTTTAATCGACTTTAGAAATAATGTTTTGTATAACTGGGGGCAGCAGTCAGTTCACGGTGTACACCTAGGGCTTTATAATCTTGTAAATAACTATTACAAATTTGGTTCTTCAACGATTATCCCTGCTCGTTTTCAGATAGTAGACACAGGAAGCAAGAACCAGACTCCGAACAGGGTTTTTGTAAGTAATAATTTTGTATTTTTAAATCCGCTTAATACTAAAGATAATGTTATGGGCGTTTATCCTAATATTATGTATTTAGTAGAATCCAGAAATTCTATGATTTCACCAAGGGAATTCCCTCACGAATTGATTTATACACACGGTGTTCAAACCGCTAAAGATAAGGTTTTGAAATACGCAGGTGCGTCTTTAAAACGTGATATTATTGATACTAATATGGTTGAAACCGTAAATGTACGCGAAATGGAACATACTTCATTCCGCAATAACTCCGAAATCTACCCTAAATATACAAACGGCGGTAAAACGGTTATGACTGATTCAGATGGTGATGGTATTCCTGATTACTGGGAAATCGAACACGGGCTTGATCCGAAAAATGTTTATGATGGAAGAAAATTTAACACAAAAAATCCTAAATATACCAATCTGGAAATTTATTTGAACAGTATTGTCGAACCAATTACGCGGGCGGAATATCGTAGGCATAACATTGATTTTTCATCTTATTTACTATTTATAAGAAAGCTCGTTGGTAAATATAGAAAGAATTAATTAAGCTTTTAATTTGAAGATTTTAAAGGTACCGTGTTCACCTTTACCGTTTCCGGCACCGCGGGAAACGAAGTCATCCCAGCGCAGGTTATCGACTTCGTCTGCGTAACCCTGCCCGTTACCGTTTGTGATTAATGCGTGGCCATGTTGGTTTTCGTATCCGTCACCCGGTATGTAGACAACTATATAACCTGCCGGTAAGCGTCTGATATCAGAAGCGTTGATTTCTCGGGATGTACCGTTACCAAGGTCAAGATACTTAACTTCTTCAAATTTACGTGGATTTTTACTAAAATATGTTGCTAAATCTTTTGCGGATTCGCACTTGTTCCAGGTTCCGTCACTGTTTTTAAAACCGATATTTGATCTTGAATCGACGACACCTGCACTTTCCAAACTAGATTTAACACCTGTTGCACAACGTCCGCCACAGTCCATCATTGCGGCAACATCTGATGCACATTCCGCTAAAATCTGTTCTCGTTTACTAATTCTTGAGCCATCTGCAAGATAAGGGTTTACACCTTTGTCTGCTTCAACACCAAAACCATAATATTGCCCGCCATCTCTGGTAATACGTGAACGTCCGGCGCCAGCCCGGAAATTGTGTACATTATTTTTATTAATTACAATCTCTCTTTCACCACGTGCTAAAAGTCGCTCGCTCCTGCCGCGGTTACTTGCAAGGCCTGCAAGAACTCCAACCCCCTGTCTTGAGAGGTCGTAATTGTTAACAACAACTTGTCTGGATTGCAGATAGTCGCTTCTGAATGAATCTTGTGTTTCTCTTGCAGCTTCTCTTATTTTTGCGGGATTTACAATGTTTTGTGTTTTATTTTTAAGCTCACCAAGTTTTGCAAGCATGAGTTTCGCATCTTTTGTTGTCAATGATGCTGCTTCCTCAGGTGTTAAACCATAACCGAATGCAATATCATTTCGTTTAACGGCTGCAAGTAGTTGCTGCTGAATATCCTGTGGAACATTATTCTTTGTAAGAGCTTCTTCTAATGTTTTGATATCATTTGATGAATTTTTCACATTAGTTGTATATGCGTTAGGCATAAAGATTACAGTACCTAATTGTCCGTTATTACCTTGACTTTCAGCCATGAGTGCATTTGCACGAATTGCGCTTGCACGGTTTGTTGAAACTCCATGTTCATTCGTGTACACTCTCACATTTCGTGCATATAACATGCTTCGTTTATGAGTTAAACGGCCTTCTGCGTCTTTTGTATTATCTGTAATTAATACCGGATCATTAGGGTCTTTGAGTCTGCTGAGTAAACCTTTTAGCTCGCCCAAATCATCATCTTTAGTGTCACCTACGCCATTCCAGCGCATGGCAATAACATCTTTGTCTGTTATTCTTACTTTATTTAATTCTTCAGCGCTATGTGGGCCATAATTGTGGCGTACAAATTTACCGTTTTTGTATACAGGAATATCAATTTTGCCTTCTGCGTTCAATTTATCAATTAATTCATTATTTTGTTTTATAAGCTTAGCCCAGGTACCGTTAGGATTTTTAGTGCTAATTCTAAGATTGTTGAGTAAAACCATTGTTGCAATAGCTTGTTTTTCGTAATTATGAGATTTTTGAACAATTGGTCCGTGTTGAGTTTGAAGGGTTGTATAATTGTAAAAATCGTCTTCTTTAGAAATACCAAGACGGTCAAATTGCCCTTTTAATACTGGGTTTTCATTGTTATAATGTAACCCGAATTTCATCTGTGTTATACCAAGTGACTGGTATCCGTCTTTTATACCTAAGCCATATGCGAGATCAGCAGCGCCTAAATCTTTCAAAATATTTCGACTTTGAAGATCACCGTTGTATAAGTAACTACCGAAGTGCGTTTCTTGTTCAGCAATAGCCATTGCAATGCGTGCCAGTTCATCGTACTGAGCATTTGTAATGCCCAGCTGCTTCATAATTTTTTCTTTATTTTGTTCTAATGATTTTGCAAAAGCATTTTGCGCAGCATTTGCTTCTTCTGTTCTAGAAATATTAATGGCTTTAGTTACATTATCGCCTATCACAGTGCGTTGTGCATCAAGTTGCTGGTATGCGTGATTAGTAATCTCCATACTATATGTTGGTTTACCTTTTTCAAGATTACCGTCGGAAGCATAATTTTTAGTAGTTTTAATTCCAAGATTTCCTTTGTTTTCAAGGCTTATTGGATTACCCTGAGCGTCAAATCTTATAGTTCGTTCTTCACCCATTTGAAGTGCCATCATCTCTTCATCAAATAAACTTCCTGCAAATTTAGCAAATGCATTTTGATCAGTTGATTTGATAACCATCTTATAGGTCAAATCGTCTGCTTGTGTTAAAGTTGGATTAAATCCGTTCATTCTAAAATCAACAAGCTTATCTCTTACATTTTTAGGCAAATCTGTTTCTGATGGTAATAAATACTGAGCGTATTCGGCTTCTGATAAATCTTTAGAACGGGTTTTTATCTTAAAATTATCTTTTTTTGCTGTTGTAGCTTTGGTTGTAGTTTTTTTGCGTACAGGCAAAGACATGTGGCCTTTTTGAGTAGTTTTTCTAGACTTATGAATTTTACCCTCATTGCCGGCTGCCGGTTTGAATACATAGCCGTTATCGGAGTCAGTATCGCGGATAAGTTTTGCAGTTTTGTTGCAAAGCCCTTCAATTTGCTTCATATTTAACTTGCTCAAATCGTTAGGAATGCAATGTTTATTCATTCCTAATTCACGTAATCTGCGATTGAGCGGAGTTATAATGTATTTTTTAATATCTGCAATATCCATGCCCCATTCGTCATCAATATCAGTAACTAATTGAGGGTATGCTTCCAGAATGTATGCGACATTATTATTTCTTACCTTATCACCAAGAAGCTTACGTGTATTGGCATTCTTTGACGCTCCGGAAATCTGTTCTTTGAGTTGTTTAGCATAAATTTTTGCGTTATGTTTTATCGGAGCAATTTTTAATCTTTGTGAATAAGGTGTTTTATCTTGTGGAACTTGTTGAGGTTTTGGCTTTTCTTCCGCAGCTGTAGATTTTTTTCGCACCTCAGCGGCTGCAATAGCTTTTTGACCTGATTCGGTATTTGCCCAGCGTTTTTGTAAAGTCTTTTCATCTTCTGAATAATCTCTCATATTTTTAAGCGCTTCAGAATGTTCGCCAAGAAGTGTAATCTTCTGACCGACAGCAAACCAACCTTTTTTATTTGTTTGCGATTTTAAATGATTTATAAAAGCTCCGGCATCTTCACCTTGAAGCCCGAATTTTTCTGCCAATTTTTCAGGAGTATCACCCGGTTGAACAGTATAGTTTGTAAATGTTTTGTTTCCGGTAGGGGGGGGGGCTTCCTTAACAGGTTGTTGCTGTTGAGGTTCTTTGGATTCAGCAGGAGGATTTTCAGACTCAAAGTAAGCCATCATTTCAGGTGAAATATTGGTTTCAGTGCTTAAATAAGTTTTTATTGCGCTAATTTCAGCTGCGTCAAACACATTGTTTGCGTTGCCACCGCTTTCAGTTGAATCAAAGTTAGCCCAAATAGAGCCCGCAGTTGACTTCCCGATCAGGTTGTCCAACTTCGCGAGATTAAGAGGTTTTCTTATATTTTGATTTACCTGATTCCCGTCAGTTCCGCCTACATTGCCTGCCATATTTACCCCTATAGTGATTATAGTTCTATAAATATCGGCATTTTTTTAAGAAAATTTAGTAATATTAACAAATTTTTACAAAGTTTTCACAGGCATACGTCCGCAGGACTTGTCTTCATCGCAGAAGCCCAGACGCTGGCATTTGGGAACCAAATAAGGTTTAAGCCAAGGCTCTTCTTTAAGCAACTCATCGCACATCATTTTAACCATCGTACGGATTTCATATTGTGCACGGGTACAAAGACGCAGGTTAGCAATGTGAATCATTTCTCTAAGATTCAAACTGCACACAAGTGAACTTGCTGCTGCGTTTGGAAGAACAAAGCGTGCGTCTTCTGCAGGAATTCCTGCATCAACAAATTCTTGATATTTATTTGAAATTTCGCTCATAAAAGCCTGAAATTTTTCTTTTAATTCAGGATTTTTTTCAATTGTAGGCGGGATTATGTAATCAAATTCACCTTTTTCTTTAACATAACGTTGAGATTTTTGTGAGAATGACATGTGTCTGTGACGCACAAGCTGGTGGGTGCAGGCACGGGAAACATTCGAAATGGCAAACGAAATCTGAATGTGTTCAATCGTTGAATAGTGACCTGATGAGATTACGCGCTCAATAAGTTTTAGCATTTTTTCTTCGTCATCGGTTGAATTGTAAATGTTAATCGGATAATCCGCGCTGTAGCAGGTTCTGCATGCTGTATAGACCGTCTTTAACATATTTTCAGGTTTTGAGATAAGATTAACCACGGGTTTGTTGTTTTCGTTTGTCATTTTTCATACTCCTTTCATTTATAATATAATCATATTTGCTTATTTGCAAGTTAATTAATTTTTGTTTATAATTCGTTTATGTATAAGTTTTACGGGAAATATGTACCTTATTTATTTTTGGTGCCGGCGCTTGTTTTGTTGGGAATTTTCTTTTTCCTGCCGTTTATGCAAACTTTATTTTTAAGTTTTAATGATTATTCGGAAAACCTGTATAATCCTGTTTGGAGTGGCTTTGCAAATTACATTGCAGTCTTTAAAGACCCTGTTTTTATAAAAGTTCTTTTGAATACTTTTTTGTTTTTATTAATCGCTGTTCCTTTTCTAACAATTTTTCCGTTGTTTCTGGCAATTCTTGTTAATCAGAAACTTCGCGGTATGAAATTATACAAAGTTTTGATATATCTTCCTGTTGTTGTGTCAATTGTTGTTTGTGCAATTGCGTTTAAGTGGCTTTATGCTGAACAGGGGATATTAAATTATTTTATTTCTGTTGTTGGACTTGGGCCTGTTGGCTGGCTAACAGATACAAGATTTTCGCTTCTTTCTGTGGCTCTTGTGACTATTTGGAAAGGTATCGGATATTATATGGTAATTTACCTTGCAGCCTTGATGAGTGTGCCCAGGGAGCTTTATGAAGCGTGCGAAATAGACGGTGCAAATTCGTGGCAGAAACATTTGACGGTAAGCGTGCCGCATTTAATGCCAACGATTGCGCTTGTGTCTACTATCAGCGCAATTTCTGCTATGAAAGTTTTCGCTGAAATTTATGTTATGACAAAGGGCGGGCCGTTAAATTCATCAAAAACTATTGTTTATTACATATATGAGCGCGCATTTGAAAATCTTGATTTAGGTATGGCGTCAGCGATGGCAGTAATACTTTTAATAATTGTTTTAATTCTTTCATCTGTTAATATTTTTTGTTTTGAAAGGGATAAGTATAGATTATGAAAATAAAACCCATATTGTCGCATATTTTATTAATCACCGTATCTCTTTTATCCTTATTCCCGTTTTTGTGGTTAATTTCCACATCTCTCAAGGGCGCAGGAGAAAATATTTTTGCTTATCCGCCGAATTTTATCCCGCATGATTTCACGTTTGAAAACTATACAGGCGTCTGGGGCAGAGTTAACTTTTTAAAATATTTCTTTAATAGCGCGGTTGTTGCGTTTTTTACGGTAGTTTTAAACCTTATTTTTTCCTCAATGGCAGCATATCCGCTTGCAAGAATGGAGTTTAAAGGGAAAAAAGTTGCGTTTTTTGCAATACTTGCCACAATTATGATTCCGTTTCAAGCAATAATGCTTCCGATATATTTGATAATACTGAAACTTAACCTTGTTGATACAGCAGGGTTTGTTCAAGGATATTTAGGGCTGATATTGCCGTTTGCAGTAAGTGCATTTGGAATATTTCTCATGCGTCAGGCTTTTCTTGCTATTCCGCGCGAAATGGAAGAGGCTGCAATTGTAGACGGGTGCAATTCTTTACAAATTTTCTTTAAAGTTTTACTTCCTATGGTCAAACCCACACTCGCAATTCTTGCAATATTTACATTCATCGGATCGTGGGGTGAATTCCTCTGGCCGAGTATTGTTTTGACTTATGAAAAAATGTTCACTCTGCCTGTCGGAATTAATAATCTTCAAGGGATTTTTAGTTCAAACTGGCGTTACATTGCGGCGGGTTCAATAATTTCAATTATCCCGATAATCGTATTTTTCTTGTCGCTTCAACGCTACTTCATTGCAGGCGAAAACGAGGGGGCAGTCAAAGGTTAGCCTGTTGGCCTATTTTTGTTTATTAAACTTAATGAATTAATTGACAATATATCCTTTTTATAGTTTACTCAAGATATAAACTGCTAAATTGTTAGTAATTAAGGGGCTAGGATTTTATGAGAGTTTATGATGTTAGCAATTCGCTAAACACTTGTTGTGCTGTGCAAAAAACACGTGAGAAGCAGAATTTTAATGGTTTTAAGATGCATATTTTGGATGGCGGGCTTCATGCCGACACAATGAAACACTTTGCAAGAGCGATTGGGGGGGATATTGCAGATTACACAAGCCTGACGATGCATAATGTCGAAACATTAAAACATAATGATGGACTAAAAAGTTTACGGTCGTTAGATCAGGCTCTTACAAAACTCACGGAAGAGAATATTATTCAGCCTGATCACTTCCTTGCAATTCCATGTACTGCTCCGATTGAATTAAATCATTTAAGCAGGTATTGCTATGATTTTAGCACTACTAAAAGGCTTACTCCCCAAAATATTAAAGCTAAAAAAAATGATATCCTGAGTGTTCTTGACGAAATGGTGCAGTCCGGTGACTCAAGCATAAGGTATTTAGACAACGAGCATCAAGGCTTGCAATATTTGCCTAACATTATTAAAACAATTAATCAACTGGTAAAAAAAGGGGTAAATGTATACATTCCTGCCGACCACCCGCTGGAAGCTACTATCAAGGGGCGAGCAAAGGACACAGGTTTAAGCAGTTCTCTATATCGTTATATTTCAACAGGTCAGGATGAAGGTGGCAAAGTCAGAGGTATTATTAATGAATTGAAGAATGATAATGTCTATAAATTTAACCTTTTAACTCTTTCTGATGCCCATATCGTAAATCTGCAAAACTACACCGAAAGTGGAGATTATATCTTTTCCGCATTCGATTCCTGCATTACTGATAGAGCCAGAGGTGTATATAACTTTTGTCCTGTAAGAAATAGTGAAGGCGAGATTTTAGGCTATAGTTTTACTGATAAAACTTCTGTTCAATATCCTTATAGAGAATTTCCGGGGAATGCCAGCATAGAAAATATATCCAAATTTGTTGGTAAAAACATTAGAACCTGCAGTGCAAACGGAAGTGTTACTCATATGATGAAAAATATGATTAAGTTTGAAGAACCGCATCCGAGCTTCCCTGATGTTCTGTATCCTGTCTGGGAAATATATTCGCCGCGTCGTCTAAAAAGTGAAAAACTTCTTGAAAAAGGCCCCTGGGTTGATAATAGCGAACAATTATTTTTTGATTTAAATGACAGTGGCGAAGTTGTGTTCAGAAAATGTGATTGTGAAGGTTCAGGACGTCCAAGCGTTGTATCTATGTGGGGAAGTTGTTTTGCTACGATTAACGCTATGACCAAAAATATTAGAAACCAGTTTAAAAGCCTTTTTGATGTTAAAATTCCTAATCTTATGAAGCAAGCCTGGGAACACGAAAAGGCCGGCAGATATCATGAGGCAGAAAAATTTTTACGCAAAGCCATAGAACTTGCCAAACCGGAAGTTTCGGGACGTGAACCAATGCAGATTGAGTATAATATTTATACCCAGCTATATAATCTTTTCGCAAATCAAAGAAATGTTACTGAAGCGGAAAAAGTTTTGCAAGAAGCCATTCCGCAGAGATATTTATTTAGAGAAAGCGCAATCAGGGCTAAAATCGATGAGTTAAAAGGGAGCTTTGGAAAATGATAACATTTAATACATGTCAACTAAGTTTTAAAGCAAAATTAATTGACGTTCATGCTCACGTTGGAAAGCACGAAAACGTTACCTATACTAAAGATATGCTTGATGTATTTGTTAAGCAGCCTCTTCCCAATAACGATACTGTGGAAATGATGATTGTATCAGATACGGATACTTTTAAAGGGCTAGTAAATGAATACGATGGCAATAAAAAAGCTCTTCAATCTTTTAATAACGATAAATCTTATGCTTTTCTGGCAAGTTGCTCTCCTAAAAATGGTAATGTACAAAACATACAAAAACTTATGAATGAATTCCAAGGCAATTTCGTCGGTCTGAAATTTCATCCTAATGACAATAACTTACCTGTAAGCGACCCGAAATATGAACCTTATTTTGAATTCGCAAACAGAAACAAAATTCCTTGCATGTTCCATACTCAGGTTCCTGTTGATAATGCTAATGGCGGAATTCTTTTTAGACTTCCTGATGGAAGCCTTGATATGTCAAAACTGGATCAGTTCAGTGACCCTGAGGCTATTTATTCAGTAGCGAAAAAATATAAAGATGCACCATTTGTGATGGCGCATATGGGCGGCGGTTGGAACGAATCACACGATAGAGCTATTGACGTCCTTGTTGAATCTGTAAAAAAAGGTGATGCGAACCTATATGCTGATATCTCATGGGTAGATATAGATGCTCAAAATTCTGCAAAAGACCACATCGTAAAAGCTATAAAGAAATTAAAAGGTATTGGCGAAACAGATTGGACGCACGGTGATCAGTCATTCCGCTTAATGTTTGGAACAGATGCGCCAATTGCACGTTTTAAAACCGATTCTGCTCGTGCGGATTACGTAAAATTTGTTGACGACATTAAAAATGCAATAAGAAATGATTCGGATTTAGCTAAAAATGCAGAAAAAATTATAGAAGATTTATTCTATAACAACGCGAAAAAATTATTCTTTTCGATAAAATCGGTCACAGAGGCAGCGCAAAATTCCGCTTCAAAATCCGGTGGTAAAACCGGTAAAATTGTTGCAGGTATCATAGGAGCAATAGGCATAATCGGCGGAGGTATGTATCTTTCTAACAAGAAAAATTCTGCCGAAAGTAAATTGTAAAGAAATATATACTTAATATATATTATTTGGGCAATTTTTCTATAACTTTTGTTTTTATATACATATACAGAAAGAGTATAAAATATAAGACAAGGAGTTATTGATGGCACGGATTTTGATTTCAATGCCCGAGGACTTTCTAAACAAAATTGATTTAGTTGCTGACGGTGAAAATCGTTCTCGCAGCGAATTAATTAGAGAGGCACTGCGTGTTTACATCCAGAAACAGCAGAGAGAAAATCTTGCACATGCGCAGCGTGACGCGGATTTATTGGAAAGTTTACTTTAAAAAAACGACCTTTTCAGGTCGTTTTTAATTTTATTATTTTTTTCTGTGAGCGTCAATCCAATCATGTGCTGCTTCTTCACTCGGGAGGTTATCAACATAAACCTTGCTAGGATCTTGACAGTCATAAACTCTGTAATTTCCAGGTTTACCTTCAACTGCTGCGGCACCAACATAAGTTGAACCTGTTCCACGGTTACCTTTACCGGTTGGTTTGTAGCAACGACCTTTTATGTTAAATTCTTCTAATCTTTTGATTGTTACTTCTTGACCTTTTTTGTTTCTGATTGTGATTTCAGGTGGTAAGCCAACAACTGATGGAGGGTATTTGTCATGATTTGGGTCACCGTTTAATTCTCTGATTTTGTTATAAACATCTTGTTTTTTGAAGCCGTCCGGTAATGGATAAGCGTCTGCTGTTTGATACCAGAATATTACGTTACAAGGTTCGTTCATTCTTAAATTAACAACATCTTCAGCTTCTTTGCCTTCAAGTCCAGGAGTTCCGTCGATTTCATAGCAAGCGTTATCCTGAATTTCATCTTCAGCGCCATCATCTTCCGCGTCAATTTCTATTTGACCATTGATATCGACAACTTCCTTGCCTCTGAAAATATTTTGTTCTGAAATAGTTGCAGCTGTGATTCCTTCTGCCTTTCTATCTCTGGCACCTGCCGGATCAACCCATGGGTTGTTCAAAACTGTTGCAAGTGCTGAACTTAAAATAGCGTTACGGACAGCAACATTTCTAAATCTTGCAAGAACTTCCTGATGTTGTTCCTGAATCATTACACCATCCAACAAGATTTGGAATTTAGACGGATCACTCTTATCTGCAACAACTTCAAGTCTTTGTGCAAGATCCTGAACGGCATGAATATTGTGGTTAGTACAATATGCAATGAGCGGGCCGGCAATAAGACCAACTAAAGATTTGGCCGTATTAATTGCAACAACGTTATCTTTCTGTGCATCAAAACCTGCATATTTAACAGCTTTTGCTGTGTCTTTTTCACTTAATGTTGTCGCAACAGAAGCAGGTTTGCGCTCTGAGGTTGTAAGAGTGTTATCCCCTTGAAGCTGCGTTTCAGCCCATTCGTGGTACATATCACTATTAAATTTACCGTCTTTATAGAATCTGTCTTGATGTGTTTCGACATATCTTCTTACGTCTTTATCTTTAATATATTCTACTGAATGTTTTAGTATTTCTTCATCTTCAGGAGGAACAGGTCTGTTGGCCTTTTTGTATAAATCAATACGTTTTTTCGCTGCCTTTTGTCTGGTTTCTAAATCTTTTTTGGCTGCTTTATATGCATCTTTATCCATATAAACTTCTCTATATTCGGCTCTTAAACCAGCTTTCGCATCGTTCATTGCATATTTAGCCAGTTTATTAGCTGATTTTTTATCATAAGTTCCTGAGGCCATAAATTCAGTCGCTACTGTGTCTTTATAAACTTTTTCTGCTGCCTTTCTGGTCTTTTTATCGTAATGGTTTAAATTGCTTTCGGCAAATTCTTTTGCTTCCCTTGATTCTTTACCTGCTGCGTACTCTGTTGTATAGAAGTGACCAGGATGGTTTTCCTTAAATTCTTCAAATTGTGCATCATTTAAGTATCCAAGACTTCCTCTTGAAGTTGGTACTGTAGTTCTTTTAAAGATAATAATATCCTTTTGTTTTTCATTGTGGTAATTATATTTGCATGAAATTTTACCTGCTTCATCTTTTGTATAAGTAAAAATAGCACCTGTCTTGCTGTCTTTAATAGGATTAGTAGTTAAGTCTTCCCCCAATTCAGACTTCATTTTTTGAATTTCAAGTGCGCGCGCTCTAAGAGCAGCGTCATCAACGCGTACAGTATTGTCGCCCATCTTAATTTCCCTTTCGTGTATAATTTTCCTCTATACCCTTATAAAGAATTTTGCGTTTTGAAAATTGCTTTTTTGTTAAGAAATGTTACATAATTTGTAATTATTGAATATATAATCATTCTGAAAACTTTATATAATTAAGAGAGTTAGAGGGCTTTAATTATGTCAGATAATATGAAAATACGTAGTATTGATGAATTGCGTGATGCACAAGCTGCAGCCGCTTCAAATGGTGCAAGTATTCCTAATTATAATGATTGGAATAATATTTTATCAGAATTTGAAGAGCAGGGCATAAAGTCAACCGGAAGCTATGAAGGTGACATGGCGCTTAAAAATGAAATGCAAACCAAAGTAATGGACGCATTTGAAGAATATCAGAAAGTCGCCGAGAAAGAAGAGGAAAAAATTAAGGAAGAAAAAGTCGGAGCTACTGAAAATGTAACCAAATTAACTGATTCTGACAGCGACCAGAACCTGAAAGCAACATTTGCAAACGCAACGAGCTCTACTATTGCTGCGGATTATATGAAGTATTTTCATCAGCTTTAACGCGAGCGAGCTGAGGGCGCAGCCAGTGTCGGCACACGTGAGTGTGGCGAGCAGGGCGGAGACCCGTTACTCGCGAGTCGAGCAAGACAAAATTTTTATTCTAGTAAGAGGCCAGAAGCGGAATGTTGCGCGGCCGATGAATTTATCTTCCGGCAGTGTTCCCCAGAAACGGCTGTCTTTTGAGTTGTTACGGTTATCACCTAACATCATATATTCGTGGTCGGGGATGATAAACGGCCCGCAATTAACCTGCGGATCTTCACAGGGGGTGAATTCAAATTTACTTTTAATATAAGGCTCTTCAAGAGGCTTATCGTTTATATAAACAGTGTAAGCGCCCTGTTTATCACGTTTGATTTCGAATTTTTCCCCGGGGAGTCCGATTACACGTTTAATAAATGCGATGTCATTACAGAAAAAGCCTGTTAAACGTTTAAAAAGAAGAACCGGTGTATTTTTAAGTTCAACAAAAGGCGGGTAAAATACCATTATATCGCCGCGCTCAGGTGTTTTGAAAAATCTTGAATATCTTTCAACAATAATTCTGTCACCCTCAATAAGTGTCGGACGCATTGAACCGGACGGAATCCAACGGACTTCCGCAACTAAAAATCTAACAATAATTACTGCAATTACAAAAACACGACCGTATCAACAGTTTCTTTCAAACCGTCTTTAAAGTCTTGAGATTTAAAATATTCTTTAATCTTATTAATCATATCTATACAGCTCCAATATTTCTTTTATTGCTTGTGAATAGGCATTGTGCGGAAGATTTTCAACTTCCTGCGCGGCTTTATCAAGGTATTTGTTAATTAAATCTTTTGTTTTTTGAAGCCCCGCAGGAGTAATTTCAGTTCCGCCTGAGAATATAACAGGTGCAGTGTAAACACCGTTTTTAATATCTTCATTAATGTCTTTTAAATCGTTCTTAATTTGAAACGCAATTCCAAAATTTAGGCCAAAATCGTTACGCAAAGCCAGTTTAAATAGACCCGCTGTTTTTTGAACTGTTTTTTGCAAATAATCTTCAAGGGCCGGGATTTCGTGACGTGTAAAATACTGATTAATCTCCCCCTGTGCCATTTCCGAGAAAGTTTCTAAAAATTCGCCAACAAGTTCTTCCCTGCCGGCTATTTTTTTGAGCGCAATGCTCAATATGTAATCACCAGTTAAAACAGCTATTTTATCACCAAATTGAGCATTAAGTGTCGAAAGTCCGCGACGTTTTTCGCTTAAATCAATTATATCATCGTGTATTAAAGAGGCAGAATGTGCTAGTTCCACAGCCGTTTGATGGGCCAGAAGCTCATTCGTCACTTCAAGTCCGTTTGCTCTTGCAAAAAGGAACGCAAGCGCTGGTCTGATGCGTTTCGCAGGCGCCAGAAGTAATTTTTTAAGGGCATTATTAGGAAAACATAAATCTTTAACGATTTCTGCCTCCAAGTGCTCTATATCCCCTCTCACAACAGATATAATATCCTGATAAGTTTTCATAAATCTATTATAGCATAAAAAAATAGGACGATAATTATCTTATCGCCCTATTAATATATTGTCATCCCGAACTCGTTTCGGGATCTGGCAAACGCTCCCTCTTTACGTCCAACGTATTTAGACCCGAATAGTTCGCCACATGGAACAGATGCTGAAACTCTCTTGCTCGACTCGCGAATAACGTGACTACGCGCTGACGCGCTACGCACTTCGCTCGCTCGCGCAAGTTCAGCATGACAGAATAATAACTATTCTAGTATCCAGCCGTTTGTCAAATCAACTTTTATAGGGCTGAAAGTTTTGATGAATACAGTGCTGTCAGCCGGAACTGAAAGTTTTTCACCTTTAAATACTGCTCTAACAAACTTCATAAACCAATTTCTGTCTTTAACAATATTTGAATAGCCTTTGAGTTTAACTGTCTGGTCGTTTACGGTTGTTATCAGAGCGTTATCAAGATATAAAACGCCGTTTTTAACAAACCATCTTCCTTTTACAACATCTAAAAGCTGGCCTTTAACATACGCACCTTCTTGAATAAGAATATAATTTTCTTCCGTTACACAGTTTTGAGCAATTCTTGCAGTGTAAAGGTCGCCGATTTCTGATGTTTGAGAACTCATATAACCTGTTACGCTTACAGGTAAGTAAGTTCCTGCAGGAATAGTTGCGATTACGCCGTCAACTTTAACGTTTGGAATAGCATAACCTTCGCCGGTTTTCTTTTTCATAGCGTAAGCAAGTTTTGCGTTAGGGTTAGCCTTTGCCTGTTCTTTCATATTATAAAGAATAACAGCACATTCTGCACGTGTTGCAGCTCTGTTTGCTTCAATTCTTGCTTCTTGCATTGTCGGTTGAACTACAATAAGTTCAAAGATTTCAGCTTTACCATAGTGAATAACAGCTTCTTCAGATAATGTATTCATATCTACATATTTTTTAGCTAGAATTTCTCTTGCCTTAGCGTAACTGATATCTCTGTCAGAAAGTGCATTTGTCGCTACCATAATCGCTTCTGCACGTGATACAGGATCGTCAGGTCTGAAAATATCATTTTTTGCAGAAATCAAATCAAAGAAAAGCGCTTTTTGAATAAAATCATAAGCCCAGAATTCTGAATCGATATCTGTAAAATTAACAGGTTGAGCGACCTGTGTATGTTCTTGGCCTAATGCTCTGATTGCCATTGCAGCGAATTCTGCTCTTGTAACAAGTTCATCAGGCTGGAATGTTCCGTCAGGATAGCCAACAAGAACCCCCTGTTCTGAAAGTTCATTAATTTCTTTTGCAGCCCAGTAGTTGTTTTCAACATCAGGATATGCAAAAGCAGCACTAAACATCATTGATAATGTCAGAATTGCACCTAATAAGAATTTTTTCATTATATCTCCTCTCTATAACTCGTAGTCGCTAACGATTAAAATTTGTAATTCGCCCGGATTCAAGTTGAGTGTTACTTTTCCGTTATCAAGAACAGGAGGTTCTGTGATTTTTACAGGAACAGTGACTTTTTCCGAATCAAATTTAGAAAGTTTTACCTCTCCCCGTGCGTAAGAGGTAAAGTTAATATTGCCCATTACAACGATAGTTGTGCGGTTATAAGATATTGCATAGGCAAAAATATCCGGATGTGTTGTTTTCAAAATATGGAATGTTCCAGCATTCAGATGTGCCATAAAGTATCTTTTGAACTGGTTAGACATCACATATTCACTGAATAAAATAGAATTTCCTGCTCCGGGTTTTCTTGAATAGTTAAAAATATCAATTTTACCTCTGTTTACAAAATACTGCATATCATCGGTTTCAGAGTCTGTTGCTTTTTTATTGCCCCAGCCGTAAACAAAATTATCACCGCTTTGATTACCGTCAACCACAAAAGAATTAATAGGTAACGTAGCGCTTAACCAGTATTGCATCACAGTATAAGGCATACCTTTTGAAAGCATAGGGCTTAAATCATCGTGAGTTGAAAATGCACCTAGTACAGCTTTTTTTTCAAGCCTTTTTTTCTGGGTAGATAGTAATGCTGAAAGCTGTGATGAAAAATCTTTTGCATTTTTAGCTTCTTTTAATTCGTTAATATTTCCATAATATCCGTCAAAGCCGGCTTCCAGAAGTTTTTCGGTAGGTGTATTGGTAGTTGTGTTAAGAACATTAACTCCATTATCATTAGCCTGTGCAAGCCATAACATTTGTTGGTCAAATTTTCTGGAGTAAGCAATTAAATCTCTCCAAAAACTTGCAGGTTTAGTAGATGGAACATTTGCTCTAATACCATCAACTTCGAGTTCTAACATAAGATCTACAAAATCTTTATAAAGAGCAAAAACCTCTTTGTTATAAGCCTCTTCTGTTCCAGCATTGAAAAGTCTAACGTCTGTCCAGATATCCGGAACGATTGCCTGTCCGTTTTTATCTTTAGCAAAAAGTTCCGGACGTTTCATATATAGGTCATAAGCACCGCATGCCGGTAAATCTACAATAACCCTTAGATTTCTGTTGTGCGCTTCTTTAATAAATTTTTTCGCCTGTTCCACATCGCTCATGACCGTTTCACTGCTAATAAGCTGCGGGTTGAGCTTTGAAAAATCAGAAATTGCATATAATGACCCTGCTGTTCCAAGAGCTTTGATTTTACCAATTTTGTTAATAGGCATCAAGAGTAAAGTATTAACCCCTGATGAACCTATAGCATCTAGTCTTGCGATACCGTTTAAAAAGTTACCGGATTCATCGCCGTCAGCTTTTTTAATTAATCCGTCGCCATCAGTATCATTAGCGTTAAAAGTTCTCGGGTTAACCTCAAGAATAATTGCCGAATTATTTAAAAAACGCGTTCTCAAATCGTTTATCCAAACTCTGTCAGCAAAAGCAGAGTTCATAGAAAATACGAATAAACCAAGTAATAAAGCTATTGTCTTTTTCATACACTTCTCCCTTATACACTCAATATAACCCAAAATTTATTATTAGGCAAATTGTTAATTTTGTGATATAATTCTAACGATATGTTAAAATTTTCAGTAATAGTACCAATTTATAACATGCAGGAATATTTAGATTCCAGTCTGGCAAGTGTTATTAATCAAACATACAAGAACTTAGAAATTATTTGTGTGAACGATGGCTCTATAGATAATTCACTTGCAATTCTTAAAGAATACAAGGCAAAAGATGAACGTATAAAGATTATAGACAAAGTTAACGGCGGCGTATCATCAGCCAGAAATGCCGGAATGAAAATTGCAACCGGTGATTACATAATGTTTCTTGATCCTGACGACGCATATGATGTTACGTTATGTGAAAAAGTCGCTGATAAAATAGCTACTGAAAATTCAGATATAATCATGTGGGCGCATTCAAAGATTAAAGATGGAATTGAGCGTGAAAACAATATCAAACAGGTCAAAAGACTTACAATAGAAAAATATAAACATATTCTTAAACACCAGATAGGAGCACAGGCTTCTGTATGGGATAAGGCGTTTAAAAAAGAGTTGTTAAATGGTATATCATTTCCAAACGGTATAAAATGCGCAGAAGATATAATTTTTTGCACACTTATATATCTAAAAAATCCATCGTATTCTTATATTCCTGAGCTCCTGTATTTTTATACTTTATGCCGAGCCGGTGCTGTTACGAACCAAAATCCGGATTGCATATTAAATGATTTTGAGGCTTATAAGTATCTTTACGCAACAGAAGAATTTTCAAATCAGAATAAAAATATCCAGTTTAAAATTACAAACCATTTTCTAATAGGTTCAATTAATTATTTTAATAAATCAATTGAACCCACCCTAAAAAATAAGTATATTGATGACATAAAATTATTTTTAAAATTTATTTATTCAGAATATAACCTTAGTGCTTTTTTCAAAATAAAAAATTTCAGGAAATTATTATTCCTTGTTATGCGTAATAATTTTCGCCCATAATCCATGAAGATTACAGTGTTCACGTGCAATGTAGTTGCCAAGGTTTTCTTTTACATAGGCCTTTGGTTCTTCGCCGGCTTCAAGGAAGTGAAGAACAGAAGTTTTTCCATCCTCTGAGATAGTTTGGATAAATTCGATATGGTGTTCAGGAAGCATAGGATGCACTTTTTCACCAATTTGTATAACTTCTTTTCCCTCTTCGTCATAGTACATAAAAGGAAGATGTGATTCGCCTTTAATTTCTTCATCAGTGTGAGCGGTTAATAAGTTCATTGGCTGCCCACAGCAAACCAGTTCTCCTGCACCAGTTATAATAACTTCTACAATATTTCCGCAAACTTCGCATTTGTATAATTCTAATTTTTCTGTCATAATAACCTCCTGACAAAATTTTTTATCGCATAATAAACCTTTTCAACCATCAAATGTACATAAACTATTGATTATTTTAATTTTATTTATATAATGTTACTGCTATAGAAATAACAGGAGAACCCCGAAGAATGATTATTGTAATGGAAAAGAAAGCTACGGAAGAGAATATCAATAAAGTTTGTGAAAGATTAACTGAATATGGTTTCAGAATTCAGGTAAACCGTGGAGAAATTATTACTGTAATCGAAGCTTTTGGTGATAAAACGGGTGTTTCACAGGACAGAATTTCAGCATTACCTGGAGTAAAAGAAATTAAAGTTATCCGCGAGCCATTCAGATTGGCCTGCCGTGACAGAAACCCTGAAGATACTGTCATTACCTTTAAAAACGGTGTTAAAATCGGTGGAAACGAAAAAGCAGCGTTTGTTGGTCCTTGCTCTGTAGAGGATTACGATGGACTGTTGGAAGTTGCTGTGGCGGCAAAAGAAATGCAGTGTGAATTCCTTCGTGGCGGTGCATTCAAACCAAGAACCTCACCTTATGACTTTCAGGGTTATGAAGAAAAAGCACTAAAATACCTCAAACAGGCAAGCGAAGCAACAGGACTTCTTACCGTTACAGAAGTTATGGACGCTGATGATATTCCGATGATTTCCGAATATGTTGATGTATTGCAGGTTGGCGCAAGAAACATGCAAAACTTCAAACTTCTGACTGCTGTCGGTAAATCTGGCATTCCAGTTATTTTGAAAAGAGGTTTATGCAGTACAATTACGGAATTTCTTCTTGCAGCGGAATACATTATGTATAACGGCAACCCTAACGTAATTTTATGTGAGCGTGGAATTAGAAGTTTTGATAATAAATATACCAGAAATGTTGTAGATATAGCGGCAATTCCTGTTATTAAAAAACTTTCGCACTTGCCAATCATCTTAGATCCGAGCCACGCAACAGGCCAAAGATACTTAATAGAACCTATTTCTAAAGCCGGTCTTGTAGTAGGTGCTGACGGTTTAATGATAGAAGTTCATCATAACCCTGAAACAGCACTTTCAGATGGCAAGCAAAGCCTTTCAATCCCTGAATTCAAAGAGATTATGGCACGCCTGAATACTATAAACGGACGCCTCGCATACGAAAAAAATTGTTTATCTGCAAACGTTAAGTAAAAATTTTTACATTAAATTACAACACAATGTGTATTGTGTTGTAATTTAATAAAGTTTTAATGCTTTATTAAATTGCTATTTCGGCCTCTTTTGTAAAGATATGTTAAGTTATAATATTATTTTGCAACAGCCTGAATGCCCGTCATTTCGTTGCTATTGTACAACACAATACACATTGTGTTGTACGGGAAAAATAGAAAGAAACGAAAGGGGATTTATTATGGGAATTTCAACAAAAATTGTTAGCGTAGCAAAACAAATTTTACCAACAGGCTCCAATATGGCAAAGAAAATCGGTAGAACAACTAAACGCGCAAACGGCTATTTAGAGCAATTTTATGGCACAAAACAGGTTCTTAATGGAAAAACTGTAGTAAAGGGGGTAATAGAAACTAAAGCGCCGAGAGGTGTATATAATTCTACACCTGACCGATATTTAACAAAAATTTCAAAGCAGACACCAAATGGCTCAAAAGAAGTTTCAAGAATGGTGCCTTGTAAAGAAAACAATTTTACTGTTTGTGATGATATAACCAAAGTAACAACAAAAAAAACAGCACAAGTCGGTGCACATAGGGTAAATACTTTTAACCAAAAAGCTTATGAGTATAATGATTATGGATTATATATTAGTGAAAGAACAATTGATAGAGTATTTGCTGGCAAGCATCACCTTGGCGGCCGTGAATTAGCTACATACATTCCAAGCAGAAGCACAAAACCTGACAATATTACTAAAACATTCTTTGGGCCGGATGGCAATGTTTTAAAAACTGTCCATTATAATCCTAAAACAGGTTTACGCGAATTTGCAAAATTACCGGATGGAAGATGCATTTGTTATGATGCGAAAGGATTGCCGACTTTTACAGAGGCAAAATATGATGGTGGTTTTATGAATTTAGGCGGTCTAGATAAACTTATATAATTAAATGCGGGTTCTCAATACAGAGAACCCGTTTTCAAATCACCCCGCAAGGCTAGACATACAGCTTAATTAAATAATTTGCATAGTAAGTTATTATTCCTGTAAGGAGTAAAATTTATTATGGCGAAATTATCTTACAAAAAAATGCCACGCGAGGAGCTTATAGCTTATTCGCAGCAAGATGATTTTAAAGCGCTTGAGGAATTAATAAGGCGCGAACAGAAAAATATTTATACAGCACTAATGTATCTTTCAGGTAATAAAGATAACGTTTATGATTTAACACAGGAAACTCTTTTTAAAATTGCAAAGAATATTAAATCACTAGCAAATCCTAAAAACTTTAAAAGTTGGGCTAACCAGATTGCAACAAATGTTTTTTATGATGATTTGCGCAAAAATAAAAAGGATTACGAGGTTATATCGCTTGAGGACGACGAAAACAGTAATGTTTTTGCTGCAATAAAAAACTTTTTTATAGATAAAAAGTGTAAACCGCCTGAAATTTGTCTTTCATCTGAACTGGATAAAATTATAAAATACGAAATTTTAAACCTGCCCGAATCCTTTAGAATTGTGATAATTCTAAGAGAACTTGAGGGGCTTTCGTATGAAGAAATTGCACTGGCAACCAACAGCAACATCGGAACAGTAAAATCCCGAATTTCACGTGCCAGAAATAAGTTACAAGAAAATTTGAAAGCTTATCTATAGGAGGTGCTTATGCAGAGAAAAATTACATGTAAACAGGTTGAAGCGATTCTGCCTTTTTATCTTAAAGGGCGGGTTAATCCTGCATTGACTGAAATTATTGAAGAACATCTTGCAAATTGTAAACACTGCAAAGAGTTATACCTTAAGGCATTTGACGAATGCAATGATTTTGCTTATATTGAGGCAGAAGTTCAGGAGCCAGTTGGAGAAGAAAGATTCGCAACAAAAGAATACGCAGACTTTAAACGTAAACTTTCTGCATATATGGACAGCGAACTTGAAGATAACGAAAATATCAGGATTAAAAAAATGACGATTTCTAATCCGCTAGCACGAAAAGATCTCGAAAATATGTATCAGTTTAAACGTTTACTTCATTCATCTTTTGCGCGCACAAAGGAAAACTGTAAATATGATTTTTCCAAAATTATATTGAAAAAACTTGGCGAACAGAATGTTTCTCAAGCGGACTTTTTTATGCAGGTTGCAACAATACTGCTTTTCCTTTCAGCAGTGCTTTCTATAGGCTTTTTTACACATGTCTAAACACGCATGCCGCTATTTCTAAACTCGTTCATAGTAACACGATGATAAGGTGTTTGCTTTCTTTTTGCCAGGCAATCATTCATTTTTTTCTGACGTTCTGCTGCGTATTCGTTACGCAAAATTGGGGTCACAATGTTGCAGGAAAGAATTGAACCGGCTGTGCTTGCAAGTACATCAACACCGTTTTTAAAAGAGGTAAAATCTTCTTTTATTTCGCCATAGTTTTGTGTTTTTTTAATGTTGAAATCTACTTTACCGATTTTGTCTGTTAATTTATTCTTTTCAAGATATCCTTTAATTGTTTTATTGGCAATTTTACCGTTAAGAACTGCTTTAGAGCAAAGATTTTTAACAGAAGACGTTAAAATATAAAACGAAAGAATGTTAATTAAACCATCACCGATTTCCTGCGGGATAAGGAAAGTTTTTTGCTCCGGTGCAATTTTGTCGTTAGTAATAATAGCCATTATCTGCGCTGCAGAGGATAAAATCCAGCCTGCAGTACCGGTATGAACAAGCATTTTACCAGGGTTTTCACCATAGTTTTTGTATAAATTAGATTTAAGAGAGGAGAATGCTTTTTCTAAACTCATTTAGCACCTCCTGTGTCTTTATTGGCTAATGCTCTTTTATTCAGATTATTAGTCAGGAATTTGGTCAAAGGTGCGTCGATTAAAAAGTTTGTAAACAGCATTACACCAAGCGAAATAAAGGTTCCAAGAGCGTTCTGGTATTGTTTAAACTCATCACTGTTGGCTTTAGTAACATCTTTGGGCGTAAAGAATGATTTCCATTTTGGCATTCCTTTTTCTGGAATGTGCGAACAGGCCTGAATACCTTTTATCGAAAGTTTACGAACAGCATAACCTGTTACCGTTCCTGCAATAATCTTAGCAATCGTACGGCAAACGGCTACCCGACGGGTATCTTCATCGATTTTACTGTTGCTATAATCAATAAACGGTTGTGACATTAGGGCAGTGGCGCCTAAAATTAAACGGTTTTCAGCAGATGAAATCTCTCTTCCTGCTGTTTTGTAGAGCTTGTCGGCTTTATCTCCCGTTACAAAGTTAGGCATTGAATTATAAAATGCCTGTTGGACTCTATTTGCGGTATTTTTAATTGCACTTATTGCCATGTCTACACACCCATAGCATTAACGCATATCAAGCAGAAGAATTGCCTGAATATCGGACATTGTTAAGAAATATTTAGACAAGTCCCTCTTTTAAGGCTTTAACAGCGGCCTGCGTTCTGTCATCCACGACTAGTTTTTGTATTATATTACAAACATGAGCTTTTGCTGTGTGCTCGGAAATGGTCAGAGCAATGGCTATCTGCTGGTTAGATTTTCCATCAACAACTAGTTTTAAAACTTCGTATTCTCGCTGAGTAAGGTTTGCGTGCTGAGCGCGGAAAGTTGCACGGGACATCTTACGTGCTGGAATTACACCACTGTTCTTTTCCCGCAAAATTGGAACAATTTGGGGATCAAGCCACATAGCACCGTCATCGACTGTTTTTATAATCATTTCAAGAACATCTGTATTCACATCTTTCATTACATATGCTCTTGCACCAGCATGAAGCGACGAAAAGACTTCTTCTTCTGATAAGTGAGATGTTAACATTATAATTTTACAATCCTGATTATATTCAATAAGCTTTTTGGCCGTATCAATTCCGTTGCCGTCAGGAAGCCCGATGTCCATCAAAATTACGTCAGGTTTAAGCTGTTTATATTTTTCAATAGCCTCTTTAGCGCTAGATGCTTCGTAAATTGTTTCAATGCTTTTGTGTTCCTCTAATAATGATTTTAAGCCTATTCGCATAAGTTTTTGGTCTTCAACCAACAAAACATTTAATGTTTTAGTTTCCATATTTATCTCCTTTATGACTATATTTAAAAACCTTTTGCCGATGAATTAATCCTTTTTATATGAATTGATGGTGACAATATTGAATAGAGAAATATTTGTTTACAAATAAGGTTTATAATTAAATTTCTAAAAAGTTTTCGTGCTAAAATAGGGATATGAAAGCAGTAATGTATTACGGGCCTGAAAACATCAGGTATGAAGAGGTAGAAACACCATCGCCAAAAGAGGGTGAAATTCTGGTTAAGGTTATGTCAGCGCTTACGTGCGGAACAGATGTAAAAACTTACCGTAGAGGTCATCCTGTATTGATTAAAAAAATTCCGTCAGGATTTGGCCATGAGTTTTCGGGAATTGTAGAAGCTGTAGGTGAGGGCGTCACAAAATTTAAAGCTGGCGATAGAGTCGTTTCGGCAAATTCTGCACCTTGCGGCCTGTGCTTTTTTTTTAAGATAGAACAAATTAACCTTTTCGAAAATCAT
>CANAJP010000009.1 GCA_947361615.1 uncultured Candidatus Melainabacteria bacterium
CGGGCTGCCGTACAACGAAAATGAGGATGGCACTCAGTGCCTGTCATCCCGAACTTGTTTCGGGATCTGTCAAACGACACGAGCGCGAATGTAACGCTGGCCAGATGCTGAAACGAGTTCAGCATGACACCCGCGGTCAAGCGGGTACCATAAGGGGCCTGCGGGCTACCGGTCGACGAATAGGTTTCACCATGGCTGAAATTCTACTATCCCTAACAATCATCGGCGTGGTTGCGGCTATAACATTACCGTCTTTGACAGGAAACATAAACGAGCGTACCTGGAGCACGCAAAGAAAAGCGCTTTATGCGCGGTTTAGTCAAGCAATAGCGTTAATGCCTGCGTTGAATGGATACGGGACGCTTGCAGAGGACGCCGGTGGAAGTGTTACAGAAGATACCGCCGCCGAAACTTTCGTGACAGACGGTTTGGCAAAAGTTTTGAAAATTAACAATATTTGCGGTGGTGATAATTTACAAGATTGCGGGCTTCCTGGTAAAATTATTCCGCTTGGTGCGGGGAGTAACTTAGACTTCCCGAAAACGCTTAGTGAAATGAATGATAAGTTTGTTGGAATGGTCTATTATATTGGCGGTAATTCAAGTAATCCGATTTATTACTCAATGCCTGATACAAAAGCCGCAGCGTTTGAAACTCAAAACGGCGAAAGCATTGCTGTGTACTACAATCCTTATTGTACGGCGGATATGAATGAAACTTCTTATCATTTTGTTCAATCAAAAATGTGTGCGAATTTTATTTATGATTTGAACGGTTCAAAAGGCCCGAATACAGTGGGTAAGGATATTGGGTTTATTTCGGTGTTGTATCCGACTGATTCCAATGTTGTTGCGCCTTATGCACAGAATCGAAATGTAGCGGATAAGGTAGAACATGACGCGGCTCTTGGTGCTTGCGTTGCTCAAGATAGCGAATATAGAACACCTAACAGAGATGAACTGGCTTCGTTGTTCTATAATAAATCGCTTATTGGTGTCACAGAGACAACTTATTTTTGGAGTTCTTCAGTGTTTGACAGTTCTCATGTTTGGAGGCAGCATTTTGGCAGCGGACGCAGAGTGCCTGATGTTAAAAACGCTGAAAACGATGTAAGGTGCGTCAAACGTTAACTACATTGCCACAGAGCGCAAAACCATGTAATACTTATAATCGCCCCAGTAAAGAATTACAACAACAAAATTATCGTCTAAGTCCTCCGCTTCCAAAAATGTCTTTGGCATTTCAGGACGCTGCGAGGACTTAAATTTTCCAACGAATTTCAACAAGCGCAAATGTTGTTTTTGCGACCAGGTCGTTTTTTCTTCAGGTAAGTTGTCTTTGTAAAATCCCATCGGAACAAGTTTTTTGTCATAAATCGGGATTATATATTTAACTTTTCCTGCTTCCTTGAACAGCATATACCAGTTGCCGTCTTGCTGGCGAGGGGTCAGAAGATAGTACCCGGGAGGAATGGTGACTGTTTTAAAATATAAAGGCGCTGTAAGACGGAAAAGTGAATAAGGCGACCACGCGGCATTTTGCAGGTCAACGTATTCTTCCGGATCAAGATCGTGAACATAACGGAATGTTGGAACTTCAAGGCTTCGGTAAATCTCAGGGATGTCCATATCTTCCAGATCTTTGTATTCGTAGTCCTGTGCCGCTTGTTCGCGTGGAATCTCTTCTATATTTACGTCCTCGCAAAACCCAGTCGTTGCCAGTAATATTCCAAATAATGCCGTTAATAAAATTCTTTTCATAAATCTATTTTAATGTTTTTTCTTCAAAAAGCAAGCGTTGGAAGCATTCATCCAATGCTCTCGGACAAATTCCGATAATATTTTCGAGGCTTCCGTCGTAGGATTTGACGTAGCCCTCGGGAAGTTCTTGAATTCCGTAAGCACCGGCTTTGTCAAGCGGTTTGTAGTTTTCAACGTAGAAGTCTATCATATCATCCGTTAATTCGTTGAAAATAACTCTTGATGTAGTTGACTTTATAACACTTTTGCCTGTTGCAGTATTAATCAGTGCAATGCTTGTGACAACCTGATGCTCGCGACCGGAAAGGCATTTTAACATACATTTTGCGTCCGCTATGTCTTTAGGTTTTTCAAGAATTTTACCCGCAAGTACGACAACCGTATCGGCTCCGATTATATTACAATCACCCTCTACCAATGGAACAACGGTTTTCGCCTTGTTATAAGCTAAATTCTCCACGTAATCATAAGAAAAAACCGTCGTCGTATGAAGTTCCTCATACGGGGACGGCATAATTTCAAAAACATATTTGTTGTTTTTTAGTATTTCCGCCCTTCTTGGTGAAGAAGAGGCTAGAATATTTTTTCCCATTATGCGCTCCTTTTCCAATATTATATCAGAAAAGAAACTTAAAATGAGCTTGTTACACCCGATACTTAAATTAGTATCTTGATGTTTTAGTATATCTTGCTGCTTTTGCGTTGATTGCATAGCATGCAATGTTCAAACGTTGTTTGATAGCTATCATATTACGGTACATTTCTGCTTGATCTTTCATCGCATCAAGCATTTTTTCAGGTTCAACAAGTGACTCCATATTATCATGGTTGTCAACTTTTTCATCTGCGTATTTTTTAACCAATAACTGATCAATGTAGTCTTCTGCGCCGATTGCCATTAAATAGCCTCCAAGAGTTTAGTGTGTAATTCCTTAGAAAAATAAATTGTCCGAGAAAGTTTCGCTAGCGAAACTTTTGAGTGGCGTATTAGACAGCGTAGCCACTACGGCTCGCGGTTCAGCGAGGCGGTGTGGCGGAGTACTGCTTTTAACATCCTATTTTATTCCTATGTATATATAAAGTATTTATCTTTTGCAGAATTGCCTAATTGGCTAGTAGTGGCTTAATAAAAGTTTACAATCCTTAAGGTTAAAATCTTCTATTTAAGTCTTTAGGTTGGCCGTAACCCAATACATCTTTTAAGACAGAGAAACCTCCGTATGCTCCAAGTAGCCAGCCGCCCGCTTTTGCGACAGAATTTTTACTTGAAATTACGGTCAAAAGTCCGAGGCCAAGCGGTACAACGTTTGAAATCATTGATGTTCCGACACCTTTTACATAACCGATTGTTGAATTTATAAAACTGCGCCAGTTTTGTTCTTCTTCTATATGCAAGGCTGCTTTTTTTAAGTCCGCGTTAATTGCGCTCGGATTTGAAAGGTACATTGTGTTTGTGGCACGTTCAATGCAGGCTTCGGCGTCTTTACTTTTGGAGTACATATCTGATTGCAAAAGACCAAGAATGTGTGCGTCGTAACCAATCATTCCTAATGCACCTACACCTACGGCCTTGGCAATGTATTTACCGTAGTTGTTCTTAATATTTGTCAGGCAGTTAGTACTACCTGTTTTTATTTTAGAAAAGATTCTCATTTTCTACACATTCCTACTTTTTAGAGTCGGTTTTTTTATCGTTTTTTACTTCAAATTCTTTTTCTACAGTCTGGCCTGACATTTTGAGCAGAATATCTGAGGCCATCAGAGAATCCTGACCGTAGCCGGAACTTGTATTTTGAATATTAGTTAACAGTTGAACTGTTAGAGGGTCGCCTGTTGCCATTCTTGATTGAAGTGCGGCCATCGCTAAAAATTTAACTTTTGAATATGGGTCTTGAAGCATTTTATTGATTAAGGCGTTAAGGGCTTTATCGTCTTTTCTTGACTCGTCTTCTTCAAGACGTGCGACAACTTCTTTCGCACCCATAAATCTTAATTCTTTATCCTGACTGTTTAGATAATTTTCAAGATTTTTTATATAATCGTCAGTTAATTCAATGATTTGGCGTTTTTCTGTTTTTTTTGAATTGTCTATATTGTTGGTTGTATTTGTCGTTGTGTTTGTAACGTTTTTTGTTTCCTCTGCGGGTTTTGCAAGCTGTTGAGTATAATAGTTCGCAGGATAACTTTGTGCGGGCGCTGTTTGATAAGACGGCGCATTTACGTTATAAACCGGAGCATTGGCTCCCGGCGGAGTAACTGACGGGTTGAAGATTTGAATATTTACGCCTGAATAGTTTGGAACTTGTACGGATTGTTGTTGAGGTTGCTGACAGACAGGCTGATATACGGGCGCATGTTGTTGAGGCGCAGCAGTAGGAGGCGTTGCGTAATTCTGTTGGGCAACAGGTGCTTGAGCTTGCACATTCTGTTGAACCGGTCGTTGATACGCAGTCGGAATCGTTTGTGGTATTTGATTTTGTCCTACTGAATTTTGCATGAATATAACCTTCCGTTAATATAAAGTGTTTTTGGGTGAAAAGATTGCTATTTTGTTAAAGAAATGTAACGATTTATCATTGATGAAATTATTAAGTATAATATTGCTATGGCTGAAATTTTGGGAGAGAAGAAGATTTGCAATAAATGTGGCAAATGTTGTCGTTTGATTTCGTCAACGAAATCTTATGATGAGTTGTGCGCTGAGGCTAAAAATGGCGATAATGTTGCTGTGAATTTTTTAAAACTTTTTCTTCCCTATGAGTCGTTAACAGATGCTATAAAAATTGATTCACACGTTGTGGATTCTTTGATTGAGATGAATAAACTTGCTTATGGCGAAAAAACTCAAACTTATTTCTATTATTGTCGCTATATAAATGAAGATAACTCGTGTAATGTCTATAATATGCGTCCTAAGCTTTGCAGACAATATCCGAAAAATGAATTTATTCCGGTACCGGAAGAGTGTTCATACAGCGGGTATTCGTTTGCTATGCGTGAAAAGGTCAAGGCTAAGGTGCGCAAGGCAAAAGAAGAACTTTTAGATATTAAAATTATGCGTCAAAACGCTTCTGAACGCTCTGTTCTTGAACGTCTTAATAAACTTGAGAAAAAAGCGACCCAGCTGATAGAAGAGTATAAGGCTTTTGGTTCTTACGGCTGGTGATCCCGGGAAAATGCACTTTGCATTTTTTCCAGCTTTTCTTTTGAAGATGTTTCAAAATATATTCTCAAAAGCGGTTCTGTTCCGCTCGGACGTACTAAAATCCAGCTTTCTTTATCTTCAAAGAACAGTTTAACTCCATCAGTGAGGTCGGTTTTTATAACTTTTAAACCTGCCAGTTCTTTTAAATTTTCGACTTCTTGCAAGAATGGTTTAATTTCGTCAAAATTTTCAAGGTGTTTGTCGATTCTGTCGTTGATAAATTCTACGCCTATAAGATTTTTTAGTTCTGTCTGAAGCTCGACGAGAGTTTTGTTTTCATAGGCCATAGCTTCTAGCACAAGAAGATTGGCCAGAATTCCGTCTTTTTCAGGAATATGGTTTTGAATACTCAATCCGCCGCTTTCTTCACCCGCGATTATCGGGTTGAATTTTCTCATTGCTTCTCCTACATGTTTGAAGCCAACGGCTGTTTCAATGAGTTCTACACCGAGTTTTTCAGCCAGAATGTTCAACATTAAGCTTGCACCAACTGTTTTTACGAGTGCTCCTGAATAATTTTTGTGTTTTTTAAGGTGAAGAAGTAATATTGCGATGATTTCGTTTGGTGTGACATATACGCCGTTTTCGTTGATAACACCAAAACGGTCCCCGTCTCCGTCGTTTGCAAAGCCTACAGCACCGTGACAGCGTTCTATAAGGCCTTTTAGATATTTCGGTTTAGGTTCAGGCATGCCACCGCCAAAATTTACATCATGGTGGAGGTTAAGAGAGTCGAACTCTATCCCGTGAAGTTCCAGCAAACGGTCAAAATAGCCGATTGTCGCAGAATACAAGCCGTCGAAAATAATTTTTCCGGCATGTGATTTTATTTTTTCAAAATCTATAAGTTTTTCTAAGTGTTTAAAGTACTCAGGTGCAAAATTAACTATTTCAATTGTACCATTGCCAAAAGGTTCAAAATCTGCACCAAGATTTGCTGTGATTTTGTCTGTTATATCGCTTGTCGCAGGGCCGGCGTAATCCGGAATGAATTTTAATCCTAAATATTCCGGCGGGTTGTGAGAGGCTGTGAACATTAGTGCGCAAGCGTTGAGATGTTTAGCCTGAAACGCAAGTACAGGGGTCGGAATTATTTTGTCGCTGAGAAGAACTTTGAATCCGAATGATTTTAAAAGTTCTGCGCTCTGTTTTGCAAAAACATCCGCTTTATAACGCGGGTCGTAGCCGATAATAATCTTTTTATCAGCGCCAAAGGTTTCATAAACATATTTCGCAATCGCTTTTACGGCGCAATTAACGTTTTCTTCTGTGAAAACTTTATCTGTTATTGCTCTCCAACCGTCTGTTCCGAATTTTATTTCGTTTTTCATCTTGCCCTCTTTCATTTATTCTATTATAATACAAAATATGAAAACAGGTTTGAATTTTGAACATATTCAAAATATAGCATATCTCGGGCCGGCCGGTTCTTATACAGAAATGGCTATGGATTTTTTTGTGCATAAATATGAAATTCAGGCTCATCCGTTTGAGCAAAAAACTATACGTCAAGTCGCAGAATTTGTTGATGAAAACCCGGATTCAATCGGTGTGCTTCCTGTTGAAAATTCTATTGAGGGTGCGGTTAGAGAAACACTCGATAATTTAATTAGATTAAAAAATCGCAATATTAAAATTTTATCCGAAGTGATTATGCCCATTGAACACTGTTTACTAGCTCGTACAACAGAGTTTTACAGTATTACAAGCGGTATAATTTCGCATCCGCAGGCACTTGCGCAATGCCAAAATTTTATCCACGCGGAACTTCCCTATAGTGTTCAAGTGATGGAAGCTTCAAGTACTGCAGAAGCTGCGAGAAGTCTTGTTAATTATAATCTTACTTATGCCGCAATTGGCAGCAAGAAAACGGCGGATATTTATAGGCTTAATGTATTGCGTGAAAATATTAATGATGACAAATCAAACTGTACACGTTTTATTCTAATCGGTGACGTGGAATCTGAATTTGTAAAAGGTATGCAGTCGACGCTGGCTTTTTCTACTGAAAATAAACCGGGTGCGCTTCTTGATGTATTAGAAATTTTTCGCAATAACAAAATTAATCTTTCTTATATATCTTCGCGTCCGTCAAAACAGATGTTTGGCGAATATATTTTCTATGTGAACTTTGACGGGCATACAAGCCATTCTCAAATTTTGAAAACGGTTGAGGAAATGAAAGCGAAAACAACATTCTTAAGGTTTTTGGGCTCATATGAAAAAGATGTAGTTAAAAATGTGTAGGCAAAATTGGGGAATTGACACCCTTGTTAAAAATTGCTAAAACTTAATTACGCATACTTGTTTTATTAAATTAGTCAGAAAGGTTTTTATGGCTAATTCTTTGATACCTTATTCTTTTGTGCCGGGAACAAAAGCTATGGCAAGTGAGGTGAACGCGAATTTTCTTGCGCTGGCAAATTCTGTAGAAGAGGGCAAACAATATACTGACGAGTCAATTGAAAAGTTTAATACGGAACTCGAGGCACGGCTTGAAGAGTATGATGGGTTTGTCGCAGAAAAATTGCAGCCAAATTTGTCTAATTCGCTTAATATTTCAAACTGCATAATCGAGCAACCGCAGCGAATACGTTATACATTAGAAAAAACGAAACTTACGATAAAGGCTGGCAGTGTTGTAATCGTTCCTTACGGAATTGTTGATTTACGCGAGAAACATCCGATTGGTTCGACATTTATAAGTGAAAATTTCAAGGTCGTGGATACACAATTTACCTCAAAAGGATTTTTTGTTTGGGCTGAATTGCAAAAAGATATTTCGAATACAAATACTTCGGCAACAACTTCTGAGCGTCAACCTTATTTATATTTAAACGGCAGTTTGGGCGGTATGGTTAACATGGAATCTGGTACTTCCAACACGGCGTCTTCTATATATACCATTTATTACAATACTGCTACAAACCGTATTGGTGTCGCTACAAATACTACAACTATTTCTTATGATAATGTTATAAGTTTTCCGTTTATGCGTGTTATGGGTAATAGTCAAACTTATTGGGCGGATGTTTTGCAGGTATTTAACGGAATGGGGTTTATTGGCAATACGTTCTGGCTCGATAAAGGCGTAAAAGTATTGATGCCTGACGGTTTTAATACTGATGGAACATATAAAAATATACAATATGTTTCGGAGGCATTATTATTAAATACATTTGATAAGTCATCGACCTGGACAAGAAATAGGCAGCCAATTATGCTTTATCGCGGAACATTGTCAACAAATGTTTCAAGTAATCGTTATTATGAAGCATATTCAGATCCAGATCCTAAGAGTGCTTATGTTACTTGGTTGAATTTATGTAATAACACTATGTATCATGCAGAGGCGACAGCCGGCGAATATTCAAAAATAACGGCTTGTTTTTTGGGTTATGCGGATGCCGAGCTTGGCAAAATAAAGTCGTTTTCTCCGCGTCAGGTTTTGAAAGTGGCTGATATTTATGAGGTTCAGCGTCTGATTCAGGCTTATAATACAGTATCTAAGTCTACTAACGGGTATGTGAAGCTTGGTGATGGGATAATTATTCAATGGGGGCAGCATGCGAATGGTACAGTGACTTTACCCGTACCGTTTAGTATTTCAAGTTACCGTGTTGCGCTATCAACGCAGGCTAACCAGGGGTCACACTATGGTGCCACTATTGAATCTAAAACGACAACGACATTTAAGTTGGTCGCAAATTATTCTTATACATCAGACTGGATAGCAATAGGGTATTAAATGTCCGAGAAAGTTTCGCGTGCGAAATTTTTGAGTGGCGTATTAGACAGCGAGTCGCGGGTTGACCTGCGGGAGCAGGGCAAGCAGGCGACGGAGAACTGCTTTTGAAAGGAGAATTTAATTATGTTTAAAATAGGTCAGATTTTTAATGGGGTGTATCCGCCAGAAGCTGCTCAGTGGTGTAATGAGCGCGGAAATTGTTTTATTGAAGAAATTGAATCGATTGATGGTGAAAGGCGTTTTGAGATAAAAGAACTCGGTGAAGAAGATTTAAAACAGGGCGAAGTTCTGGAGATTAAGGCGAAACTTGTAGAGATTGATTTAAAGTGTATTCGTGCACTGCGGGCGGGAGATACGGAGTATCTTGAGGCTTACGAGGCGGAGGCCCAAGAATTAAGGATAAGGCTTGCAGAATTGGAATAGGTTATCAGGGGCGTTTTTTTAAGCGCCCTGTTCTTTTGGAGATAAAACAACCATTTCGCAGTTTTTGCAGTCAAAATGAAGCGGAAATTTAACCCCTTTTTCATCTTCTAAAAATAGGTTTACAGGCTTCTGGCATAGGCCGTGTGCGAATTTTAGACAGTGTTTTGTTCGCATAAGTTCTACTTGACGTTTTGGCTGTTCTTTTTCAAACGCAGGTTCTTTGACTTCGCAGTAGTGGTCAAGATAGAATTTTTGGGCGCTTTCGTTCAGAACATTTGCGCGGTAATCCATTTCCTGATTTGGGAAAATTGTTTCTTTCAGCGCTTTTTGAATTTTGCGCGGGTATTTCTTGAGTCTTTCGGCCATCAGTGTTTCAAATGCATTACGGCGGAATTCATTTATTGCGGAAACAGGCATGAATGGCAGGTCACAGTTTATATGAAGGTGGACAAGTTCAAAGTCTGATTCTCCTGTTTTTTTAAACTGTGTTAGGAAGGTTTCGTTTGCGCGCTGCTGGTTTTTAGGCTCTTCGCCCTGTGGCATGCCTATTTTCACGCGGTTTTCGTCTTCATCTGTCAGGGTTATGCCGTCAGTTGTGATTTCTGCATTAACCCTTATTTTGCGGATGAATTTAGCATTTTGAATTTCTCTTTCATATTGCGCGTCGAAATTTCTATAAATTGTATCACCGACTTTTATTGCAGGCATTCTGTTAGGAAAGATTTTTTTGCCCGCAGTTTTGTTGACCATAAATCCATTTAAATCATCGCGCATAAAGCATAAACCGTCTTGAGGGTTTAACGTGACAGTGCAGTCGAGTTCAAAGTAATCCTTGCCTATGAATTTAACTTTTCCGAGTTTTTCGCCGATTGATTTAGGGGTGTTGAAGTTATAGCATTCGTGACGTTTTTCAAGAAAATAGTCTGTAAATCCACGGTTGAAGCTTTTTTCAAGTACTGGCATGAAGTCTGTTTTTATAATACCTGATGAGGTTTTGGATGAATGTTTGTCGAGTTCGTGACGGTAGTAGCTTACGACTGTTTTTATATATGTTTCGTCTTTTAGTCTTCCCTCAATTTTGAACGATTTGACGCCGATATCGCAGAGCTTTTTCAAGTGTTTTGAGGCGTTGAAGTCTTTTAAGGATAAAAGGTGTTTGTTTTTCGCTATGTAGTTTCCATCAGCATCAACAAGTGAGTATTTTTTTCTGCAAGGCTGTGCGCATTCGCCTCTGTTTGCCGAGCGTCCGCCGATATACTGGCTGAGGTAACACTGGCCGCTATAGCTAACGCATAAAGCTCCGTGTACAAAAACTTCTATTTCGGTGTGTTTAAGAGTTTTTGTTATTTTTTCGATTTGTTGCAGGGAAAGTTCGCGGGCAAGGATTATACGTTTAAGCCCTAGTTCTTTGAAGAAATCCACTTTTTCAAAATCACGGTTATTGCACTGAGTGCTGGCGTGAAGCGGAATAGGCGGGAGTTCACCGTTTTTCGCCAGTTCAAGAATTCCGAAATCCTGAACAATTAGTGCGTCAACACCGATTTCGTATAGTTTATGAATAAGTTCTTTAGCCTGTAAAAGTTCGTCATCTGTAAGAATTGTGTTGAGTGTCACAAAAACTTTTACATAAAATTTGTGTGCATAATCGACGATATCTTTGATGTCATCGAGTGAATTCGGTGCATTTTTGCGCGCACCAAAATTTGAAGCGCCGATATAAATTGCATCTGCGCCGCAATTTATGGCGGTAAAAGCTGTTTGTTTATTTTTTGCCGGTGCTAAAAGTTCTGTTTTCATAGGGTAAATATAACTCAATCTTGTGTAATAATCAATATTGTGTTATTCTGAGCAAGTAAATTATGTGCTTGTAGCTCAGTTGAATAGAGCGTTGGTCTCCGAAGCCAAAGGTCACGGGTTTGAATCCCGTCAGGCACAATTTGTGGGCTTGTAGCTCAGTAGGATAGAGCAACGGTTTCCTAAACCGGAGATCGCGAGTTCGACTCTCGCCAGGCCCATTTTAATTGTTTTATATACACAAAATTTTTCCAAACCTATTGACCATGCGGGTTAAAAGTGTTATAATTAAAACGGTATTATTTATAACGAGGGTATATAAAAGATGAGAAAATTATTTTCAAAGACATCTGCTGCATTTACCATGGCAGAAATTTTGCTGTCATTAACCATTATTGGTGTAGTTGCAGCCATTACATTACCGTCTTTAACCGGTAACATTAACGAAAGAACATGGGCTACTCAAAAGAAAGCTCTTTATGCACGTATGTCACAAGCTATTCCATTGCTTGATTCTATGAATACATACAATGACGCTGAGTCATTTATTGCAGGCGCATTGAATACTGTTACTAAGATTAACAACGTATGTTCTCAAGCTAATATTGAAGATTGCGGTATCAACAAAGATTCATTGGGACCTCTTGCGGATGGTACTCCGATTTCATTCCCTGACACCTGGTCAGCTTTAGGTATTGATAAACAGTTTGAGTATGATTCAGCTGCAGCATCATCTAATACTTCTTTAGCTGCAAATACTAATAATGCAATGGTTGCTGCGTTTGAAACAGGTAACGGTGAGTCTATCGTGCTTTACTACAACCCGGATTGCGTTCCTGATCAGGAACAAGCTCCAAACACATTGACTGAGGCTGATCCACTTGATATGTTTGATAACGTTTGTATTAACATGATTTATGACTTGAACAATAACAAAGGGCCTAACACAGTTGGTAAAGATATCGGTTTCATGACGGTATTCTATCCTACAGATTCTACTGTTGTTGCTCCTGTTCCGTATGTCCAATCTATGACTGCTGGTTCTACCTGTGATTCTGAATACAGACTTCCGAATAAATTTGAAGCTACAGCAATGGCTTTGAATGGTAAATTGATTAAATCCTCTGGTGAAACTTATTTGACATCATCTAAAGGTGCTACAGGTACAACGACCTATACTTACGTTCAAAAACCATTGGCTAGTGGTGAACTTCCAATGTATGCAACAGATGGTTCTACTTCAGGTATTGCTTCACGTTGCGTAAAACGTTAATCTAATCTTTTGATTAAACAGTAAAAGCCGGTTCTTTAAGAATCGGCTTTTTTGATGTTTACAAATATGTATTAATGGTGTAAAATCTTAACAAGAGGAGAATTATGGTAAAAGCTTGCGAGAAAAACAAAAAAGATATTTTGAAAATTATTTCTTTGTTGACTGATAGAGAGGCGGTTCAAGCTTTGGCGTCAATTAAAGCGTTGTCTGACGAGCTGCATTCGCAAAACTGCGTGGAACTTAACTCTGAATGTATGAGCTTAATGGGGTTCGCAAACTATCTCGCTGATAAAAATAATTTTAAATCTTCTCTGGAAACTATCAATGAAGCGGCGTTTTTAGCAGCTTATAACAAAAATGTTTCGGCAAAACTTCTCAACGAATTTGTTCTTGGTGAATTGAATTTCGCGGAAGGTGATGCAAAAGTTGCGTTGAAGCATTATCGTAATGCGCAGGAACTTTCTGCAGAAAAAAATATCGAGTATGATATTACTGATATGTTGACAATACGGGTAAGCCAGATTAATAACGGTCTGGATTTTTCGCACCCTGTAAAAGCGGATCCGCTAGTCTCTCTTGTTAAAATCGGACGTTCGATTTCTGCATTGACTGATATTAAGGTGCTTTTAAAAGTTATTGCCGAAGAAACAAAAAATGCTATTCAGGCCGACCGTTGCACTGTTTTTTTGTGGGACAAAGAAACGGATGAACTCTGGTCAATGGTTGCGCTCGGAATGGGAAGTGAAGAAATTCGTTTTCCGGCTAGTAAGGGCCTTGCGGGTTATGTCGCTAAAACCGGAGAAAGTATTAATATTAAAGACGCTTACAATGACAAGCGTTTTAACCCCGAAGTTGACTTGAAGACCGGATATAAAACCAATACGATTTTGTGCTTGCCTATAAAAAATAATAATCAGGAAATAATCGGTGTATTTCAGGTTTTGAACAAGTTAAAAGGCACGTTTACGAAGAGTGATGAAGATTTGCTCGTCGCAATCGGCGGAAGCGCAAGCATTGCTCTGGAAAACGCACAATTGTTTGCACAACAGGAAGAGCTTTATAAAGAACAAAAAGAACTTTTTGAAAGCTTTATTGATACGCTTGCAACCTCTATAGATGCGCGTGATAAGATTACGGCAGGTCATTCTTTGCGTGTAAAACTTTATTCTGTTTTAATTGCCCGCAAAATGGAATTATCAGAAAAAGACATCGCTTTGATTGAAAAAGCAGCGATTTTGCACGATATCGGTAAAATCGGGATTATGGATTCTGTTTTGCAAAAAGAGGGTAAGCTTACACCTGAAGAGTATGCGCATATTCAGGAACACGCAAGAATTACGCATGATATCTTAGATAAAATTCACATGTCAAAAGATTTCAAAGTTATTACGGAAATTGCCTGCTCTCACCACGAAAAATTCAACGGTGCAGGTTATTATCGTGGTTTGAAAGGTGAGGAAATTCATCTGGGCGGAAGAATTCTTGCGGTTGCGGATGTGTTTGACGCGATTACGTCAAAACGCCACTATCGTGACAGAATGCCTATTATGAACGTTATAAACATTCTTTTGAAAGATTCCGGAACGCATTTTGACAAAGCAATTGTTGATGTGTTTATGTCGGTTCCTTTGCTCGAGTTAATTCAGGTATTTTTGAGCGAAAATCCGGACAAAATGCTTGAAGCAAAGGACGTCAAGGTTCTTGCTGACTCTTGTCTTACAGATTTGTATAAGGCAGGAAACAGCGAAAAACAAACTAAAAAACAACAAAAACTTATTGAGGTTTTTGAAAACTATTATGCATGTAAAAATGGGGCAGGTACAGACTAAAAGATGAAGAAATTTTTGTTAACAGGTATGATTTTATTTGCGGCAATGCCGGTTATGGCTGAGGATTTGTATTCACAGCTTCGCGTTGTTGACCCTGTTATGCAGAATGTTTTGAACCTGTCACAGGATGTTCCTAAAAAAGTTTCTATCAGTTATGACAGTCCTTTTGCGCTTTATAACATTGCTTTTGAACGTTTTAAAAACAGTAACATTAAGCCGGCGTATGACGATTTTAAAAACTTGTTTGAAAACGCAAATGCAAGCGACTATTTTTATATGAGAATGGCCGAAGAAATGGCTAAAATAGGCTTTTATTCGCTTTCAGACCTTGCTATGAGTAAGATTAAAGAAAAAGACATAGCAAATATTGTTGTTGAGGATATCAAACATTACTACTTCCCTGCACAGCAAATGCGTCAGAAAAAAGAATTGTATTTCGCGGAACTTTATTCAAACATTGTCTATAACGAGCAGACCGCCGAAGTTATTAGCGAGTTCAACCGCGGCGATAATTCTCTTGACGGTATTGATTATGCAAATTATCTTCAAGCGTTTGCATTCGTCAAAAATAATGATTTTGTAAATGCAAAAACTTATATCGACAAAGCCGTCTATTTAAACCCTGATAACCTTAATTATCAGGCGTTGCAGGTTGAAATTCTGGCCGAAATAAATCAGCCAAAAGAAGCGTTGAAAATTATTAACAAACTCAAAAAACAACAGATTTATTCTGTGACGTTTATCAATAAAATTAATTCCTTAGAACAATATGTAAAATACAAACTTGCGAAGAACGAGTCGGCGAAATCTTACCATCTTGGGTATTATTATTACTGGGAAAAAGCGTATGAAAAAGCAATAAGAACGCTTTCAGCCATCGAAAAGAAAAATAAAGATGTCAACGCGCTTCTTGCAAGAATTTACTACGATACTCAGGATTACGACAAAGCCCATAGTTTTGCAGAGAAAGCGAAGTCTTCTGCGCTTGCAAATGAGGTTCTTGGCGACTATTACACTGATAAAAAAGAGTTTGCGACCGCGTTGAAATGTTATTCTAAGGCTTGCTCACAGGATAAAAAACAGTTGAAATACCGCGAAAAACTTGCGCAGTGCTATCTTGCACTCGGACAAACAGGCAAGGCAAAAAGTTTGTTTGAAGATGTGATTGTAAATTCAAGTAATGCTTATCTTTCATATTACAACCTTGCAAAGCTTGACAGCGCTAAGGAACTTCCGTACTTGAAGAAAAGTGTTGCGATAAATATGATGTTCGTTGATGGTTGGCTTTCTCTTGCTGAAACAGAACTTCGCAAAGAGAATTTGGACAGTGCCGGCAAATATTTGAAGATTGTTAAATCTATTGACGAAAATCATTTTAAATATTATTATTATCTGGGGTTATTATGTAATAAACAGGGGCAAAAGCACGATGCTGAGCAGAATTTCCAAAAGGCCCTTTTATTAAATCCTGATTTTGAACCGGCGAAAGAGGCGTTGAGTATATGAAACTAAATATTCTAATTGTAGAAGATCACGAATTAACACGTTTTGGTCTTAAGACGACATTTGAAGGCGTGGATTACGTTGAAGCCATTTTTGAGGCCGAATCTGCGGAAAAAGCGCTTGAAATTTTTGACGCCAATCCGATTGACGTTATAATTATGGATTTAGGGCTTCCCGGGATGAATGGCATTGAGGCTACTCAGAAAATACGTTTACGCAAAAAAGATGTTAAAGTTATTATGCTTACTTCTCACAACGACGAAAAAGAAGTTATCAGCAGTCTTAAAGCGGGCGCAAATGCTTATTGTTCAAAAGAAATTAATCCGCAAAGGCTTATCGGAGTTGTACAGTCTGTTGCTGACGGCGCGGCCTGGTTTGATCCCAGCATTGCGCACATAGTTTTAAAAGCAAGCAGTCAGGCGCAGGTGCAGGAAGAAAATTCGGGCGAAAACGCTAAAAAATATGATCTTACTGCTCGCGAGTCACAAATTCTCAAGCTTATGACAGAGGGTTACAGCAATATGGAAATTGCCCAAATTCTGGTTATCAGTATTAATACAACAAAAGCCCATGTTGCAAATATTTTGCAGAAATTAGAGGTTGATGACAGATTGCAGGCTGCACTCAAAGCATTAAAAAATAAAATCGTTTAATAAATGGTATTATGACAAAAGTTTTACTCGTTGATGATAACTCTAAATATCTCAAAGATGCACTTCCATTCTATGGTTATGAAGTGACTTGTGCCGGTGATGGTGTTCAGGCATTAAAAACACTTGCAAAAAATTTTGATTTTGATATTATACTTTTAGACGTAATGATGCCAAATATGAACGGTTGGGAAACCCTACGAAATATCAGGCAGAATTCATTGACAGAACACTTGCCGGTAATAATGCTTACAGCCGTAAACGATGAACAAAAAATGGTTCTCGGCTTGAAGAATGGAGCCGATGATTACATTGTAAAGCCCTTTATGCTCCCTAATCTTCTTGCAAGAATGGAGGCTGTTCTCAGACGTTCAAGACCTAAAACCGGTAAAGTTCAGACTTCAGTGTTAAGTAATTTGACTAATAAAGAAAAAGAAGTTCTTTCAATGCTTGCAAAAGGCGCCAGCAATAAAGAAATAGCTGATAAGATGGTAGTTAAAGAAGTTACGGTTAAAACTCATCTCAATTCTATTTATAAAAAACTTAATGTAACAGGTAGAACTCAGGCTATTTTACTCGCTATGAATATGAATTTATAAAAGGAGAAATTATAAAGATGATAGATTATACAAGAGAAGAATTGGTTGATTTGTTGAGAAAAAATCCGGAGAAGTTTAACGAATGGAAATTGGATCAGGATGAAGAAATCAACTTGAGCGAAATGGATTTTTCAGGCTTGACTCTGAATGAAATTGATTTCAGCAATGTTAATCTTAATTCGAGTTCTTTCGCTGATTGCAGTCTATCACTTGTTAATTTTACCAATACAGATTTAACCTCTGTGGATTTTACGCGTTCTCATATCATTGAATGTGATTTTTCCGAAAGCCTTATGACCGGAACTGACTGCAGTTATTCTGTTGTAAGCTATTGTAATTTTACAGATACAGATTTGGCCGGATGTATTTTTTCAGAAGCAGATTTAAGCAATTCTGATTTTTCATCATCTGTAAATCTGCACGCCTCAAGATTTGATGATGACACGGTTTGGCCGGATCCTGAATACTTGCCGGAAGATTTTGATGCTGTTTATAGCAAAGATCTTTCTTCACTTGAAGATGAAGACGATCCAGTAATTTCTGATTACTAGGCAAAAATTTATTTTTTCAGGTTTTGATATTTCTATGAATATTACAAATAGGAATTTTTCAAATCAAAATTTTGGTTCTCTTGCAAAATCTCAGAGTGTTGTTGACGAACGCCTGATTAGGGGACCTCGTGTTTCGTGCCCGTGGCGCCTGTATCAAATGAAGCGTGAGGGCATAAATCAGGTTATAGATTTGAGAAATGGTTCTTATTTTAATCGGCCGATGGAAAAGTTTTTTTGTAAACTTCTCGGGATAAAATATGTGAACTATCGCTATTCTCATAAAGATATTAATCTTCCATCTGATGATTTTTTTAAGCGTGTTAATGATACTATTTTAAATAACGATGGGAAAACTTATATTCATTGTTTGCTTGGTAAAAGGCGTACCGGAGTTTGCGTGGCTTTATATGAAAAGTTACACACTGATAAAAGTGATAGCGTAATTATTAAAAATATGCTAGAAAAAGGGTTTAATGATATAGAGGGACGTAAAAATTCTAAACGTATTGAGCAATTAAGAACTATTTACGGCAATTTTATTCAAAAATATTTCCCGGAAGCAATAAGTTGAAATTTGTAACAAAATTATTAAGTATTTGTTATCGTGTCTGTGGTGGATTAAAATATTCTTGGGAGAGTATGCCTGAGGGCAGATAACAAATGAGTACGCAAACTGCTAATATCGTTAATAATAAGAATTTATCGTATCAGTATGACTGGTTTCAGAAAACATTTCCGCCGGTCGTGCAGCAGGTTTTTGACAATTTTTTTGAGCAGGATTTCAAATTTTCCCTGCTGGGAATTTGCAAAAACGTAAATTCTATTGTTGATAAAGCTGCATATTTTGTTACGAAGGTTAAGATTGATAAGCAGCATGATGTGTTCTTTCGTATTTCCGAAACATCTATTGGCTTAATACTTGAGAGGGTTTTGGGCCGACCTAATAACCCGTTTGATTTGAACAAGTTGACAGAATTGGAAACAAAGATAGTTACTACATTCAATGATTGTCTGTTCAGGGCTGTTGTAGGTTTCCTTAAACCTGCACCGCCAACCCTTGCAAGAACTAATTTTGATGTGATTTATCTTGTTTTTGTCTTAACAGATCAGGAAAGCGGAAAATCAGGAAGATTTGTTATTACATTGCCTGATGTTCTGTTAGAACCGGAAACTATTCAAATGCAAGAAGATTTTCCGGTTGAACAATTTGAAAAAAGTACAATTTCTGCGCGGCTTGATGTTGGAAAAACTGTTTTTAAGCTTCATGAAGTTAAACATCTTGAAGTTGATGATATGGTGGTTTTTGAAAACAGCAGCACGGATAAATTACGATTAAATTTCAGGGATTGGGAAACTGATGTATTATTGAAACCGAATTTGAGTTTGGTTGTGCCAATTGATAACGATGGAGGTTCTGAGGTGTCAGAAAATGAAAATATAAATATTTGGGACAGTATTGAGGTAGAAATGGTTGGCCATTTTGATGCTGTTGATATTACGCTGGGTGAATTGAAGAAGATTCAAGCCGGAATGGTCGTTGATTTAGCTTCTATTTATCAAAACAAAGTAACATTAACGGTAGAAGATAAACCGATTGCCTCCGGTGAACTGGTTATTATTAACGATAAATACGGTGTAAAGATTACGGAAGTTCATGCTCCGAAACCTGTAGAAGAAGTTTATGCTCCTGCGTCTGGTGGGGATGTTGAAGAATCTTCTATCGTGTCGCAGGATGAAGAAAATAATGATTTTCCAGAGGTGACGGCAGGTGAAGGAAGCGATGATGATGAAGAATTCGATTATAGCGATTTCGATTTAGAGGAGGATATATAGAATGACTTCGTATCTTTTGACTTTTACGGTTTATACAACAGCGATGGTGGGTGTGATTTTCCTTGCTCTCTTCGCTTATAAAAAGTTTTCGTTACAAAACAATCGCGTTTCCAACTCTAATTTTTTAGAGATAGAGGATTGCGTAACACTTGGCGTGCGTAAACAATTGTATGTCGTAAGAGCCGGAGAAGAAAAGTTTCTGATTGCATCAGACGCTGAAAGGACGACTTTCCTTTCTAAGTTGAATTCTGAATCTATTCAAAAGCCACACAAAGAAATTACATCTTATGATGCAATCGGTCACTTTTACCCTGAAGAAGAACGTGAAAACGTTAGAAAAGATGCAACGGCTGTATTGAGAAATATCATTAGTACCGGAGAAAGAAGATAATGGATAGTGTAATAAAAGATATAAACCCAGTTTTACAGCTGTTAGTCGTAATGACGGTTTTTTCATTAATACCGTTTATTTTCTGCTGTATGACGAGTTTTTTGAGATTTGCGATAGTGTTTTCAATGCTTAAAACAGCAATGGGAACCCAGCAGGTTCCGCCTAGTATTGTAATCATCGGACTTTCTATGATTTTGACGTTTTATACAATGGGTGGAACATTCCAGAAAATGTACGAAATGGGTTCTGTACCGTATCAACAGAGTCAAAATATTGTTGCAGCTATAAATGAGGGTTCAAAGCCGTTAAAAGAGTTTATGATGAAGCAAACGCGGGAAAGCGATCTGGCGTTTTTTGTGGAATTATCTCAAAAGGTTCCGCCGAAAAGCCCTGAGGAGATAACCATCTGGCAGGTAGCACCGGCTTATATTATGAGCGAATTAAAAACGGCGTTTGAAATCGGGTTTATAATCTTTGTGCCGTTTATTGTTCTCGACCTTGTTGTAGCGAATATTTTGCTGGCACTGGGGATGTTCATGCTGTCGCCTACGATTATTTCATTGCCGTTTAAGCTGTTGATATTTATCGCGGTTGATGGCTGGGGATTAATCGTTCAAGGGCTCGTTACAAGCTATAATTAAGGAAAGCGGGGTTAAATTATGGAACTTATGGTTGAATATTTAGCAAGAGGCTTTCTGGTGATGCTTTCGATTTCTATGCCGTGCGTACTGGTTGCAGCGGGTATAGGTCTTGTTGTCGGTATTTTACAGGCGGTAACGCAGGTTCAAGAGCAAACAATTGCCGCTGCTCCTAAAATCCTCGGCGTTTTTCTTGTAATCATTATCGCGGGTTATACGTTTATGAATTCCTTAAGCAATTTTTTTATTCAAGGGATGGGAATTGCTTTTAATGTTTTACCTAAGAACGATAGTTTTGTTTTGTCTTCAGATTATTACAAATATACAACGCCTTTTCAGGGGGAAATGGATGCGGATAAATTCAAAAATGTGCCTGATATCAACGAGATTATGAAAAATCCGGGTAAGGTTCCATATATTGATAAGTATGAAAAAGCGCGTTATCACGGAACCCCGCGTACTCCAATGCCTCGTCCTAATTTAATTGAAACTAATCAGATTTTGAGAGGACAATAATATGAGATTAGCTTTGTTCTTTGCGCTGTTTGCATTTGCCCTTCCGGCGTTTGCGGCTGAAAATTATATAATGCTTGCGGATTTTCCTATCAAGAAAGTTGTTGTTCGTGACGATGAAATCCTTGCTGCAGCGTCTGTTTTCACGCTTGATAATGAAAAACGTCAGACAATACTTACGCCTAAGGTTGAAAACGGGGAAACACTTTTGTTTTTGCTTCTTGCTGATGGTGAATTAAAAGTTGATGTGACGATTAAAGATGGAGTTATGTCGCTGGACAAAAAGAGAGGATTGAAGCTTTTTGAATTGGACTTGCCGGAGGTTGATGAAGAATAATGGGCGGGTTTGATTTTTTGACAGAATTGGTGAAAATTTTTCCGGAATTGGACAAGTGTTTGATTGCCGGAATTTTGATTTTCTCACGTCTGCTTGGGTTCGCCAGATGGGCGCCGATTTTGAATAGAAAAGAAATCCCAGGTATGGTGAAACTTTGCCTTGTATTCATTCTGACGATAACGCTTACGATGGTTGCGAAACCTGATGGCCAATTATTGCAGGATTCGTTATTGCTCGGAATTGTTTTGAACTTTGTCGTTGGCGGGCTTTTAGGGTATGTTGCGCAGGTGATTTTGATTGCGATTGAGGCTGGCGCGGATATGATTAATATGCAAATGGGGCTTTCTTCTGCGATGGTTCTTGATCCTACAACATCAAGTCAGGTGTCTATTCTGGGGAAATGTTTTTCGCTCTTTGCCCTGTGTATTTTTATCCATATTGGCGGATTTTATTGGATGATGAACGCGTTTGTAAGAAGCATGGAAATTTTTCCGATTTATGCGACATCTATTCCGCTTGATAAAATTGTTAATTTGGATTATCTGGTAAAGATTACATCGAATGTCCTTTATATGGGGCTTCAACTGGCGTCTCCAGTGCTTCTTGCAACACTCGGACAAGATATTATTCTGGGCGTAATCTCCAAAACAGCGCCGCAGGTTAATGTTTTCCAATTAAGCTTCCTGTTCAAACCTGTTTTAGGCGCTGCGATTATGGTTTGGATTTTGCCTATGCTGTTTAATATTATTCAGGATTATTTAACTTCGTATAGCGGAATTTTCTAATCTGCAATTATTGCGATTATGAGTATTATTGACATATACATCATAATATTTCGTGATAAAAGAAGCCTGAAATAAAAACTTCCAGCGCCGTCTTTAACAACCTGTTCCCAGTTGTCGAGCGGAAAGTTAAGTTTATTTATTCTTGGCGGTAGTGTTTTATCCGCGTTGAATTGGAGTAATTCTTTGAACAGCCAGATGATATAAGGCAAAGTTACAAATCCAGCGAGATAGAACCAGTTGCGGCTTAAAAGTGTGAGTGCGATTAGTGCTAGAAATCCGATGTCAAAAAACACCGCAAGCAAAAGAAGTGCTTTATTTTTATCACCAATCCGGCAGGCGAGCGTTTTTTTGTGAGAAATCATATCCCCGTCATAGTCAAGAACTGTGTGAGTGTAGAGGAATTGTTCCGAAAACATAACGCTTACAAGTGATAAAATTAGGACTTCGAGCGAGAAACTTCCGGTCATAACGTAATATGTTCCCTCAAACATCAAAGGCCCGTAGACAATTCCGACCGCTAATTCGCTACAGCCGATTAGTGAACATTTTTGATAAAAAAGCACTGCCGCTGCGCCGATTGCCATCAGCCACCATACGTGCGGGCCGCTAAGGAAAAACAGGCTTACGCCGATAAGCGCCGCAATGGAACAAAGAATTATTATCGCAATCCCGATTTGTTTGTGTGAAATAATTCCCTCGCAAATTAATCTGCATTTACCTTTTTGTACCGTGTTATGAAAATTCTGGTCGCGGCAGATGATTTTGTAGTCAAGATAGTCATCAACAAGATTTGTTGCAAGATGGGCAAGTTCTATTCCTAAACCTGCAAGAAGTCCAAACCATAAGTTGCCGCCCATTTTTAATCCGTAGGCAAAAATAACAGCCCATGACATAACAGTAATCGGAATTGAATATGCACGTACGCACTCAAGCCAGTTTTTTATCGTACTCATTTAAGTAGCCCCTCTTTGCTTTTGACGGCTTCGTAACTTGCTCCAGCCTCTAAAATTTCTTCTGCGCTCATCCCGAAAAGCGTTATAAGATTGTCAGCCTCACGGTCGTTTTCTTCCAGAAGTTTAACGACGGTTTTCACGGCGTCCTCGCGGCTTAGACTCGAAAATTGGTTATAAATTCCGAGTTGGAAACTTCTTTTTTTTGCCTTACCCATTACGCAATGTCTCCAATGCTAAAAGCCCCGCGCCTATCATTCCGGAATAGTTGCCTGCGCTTGCGTGGCGGATTTTTAAGGGTTGGGTCACAATTTCTTTGTTAACTTCGCGTTCTAAATATTCAGCGTCAAGGAATTCGCCCATTGAACCTGAAAGAACAATAACATCAGGATCAAAAAGGTTCGCAAGACCGATTAAGCCAGCAAGAACATCGTTTTGCCAGCGGTTAATTATATCGTTCATTCCCCCTTCAATAACGTCATAAGTTGTAATATTAGGGTTGCCACTCATTTCTTCGGCTGTTATTTTTAAACCTGTACCTGACGTATAAATTTCAAAGCAATCCCAGGCGCCGCAGGTGCATTGGCGACGTTTGTCAGGATACATTTTAAAATGCATTTCGCCTGCGGCGCCGCTTTTACCTTTATAAAGCTTGTTGTTGAGGATTATGCCTCCGCCGACACCGGTTCCGAATGTAAGCATTATTGAATAAGGCATTCCTTTTGAGGCTCCGATTTTGTGTTCGGCCCACGCCGCAGCATTAGCGTCGTTTTCGACAAAAACAGGCTTTTTCGAAAGCGCTTGAAAATCCATTGTCGGGTACTCGGAGGCGATGTTTCCTGTGGAACCTAAAATCCCTGTATTTTCATTGTTTACTGCGCCGCAGGTCGCAATTCCGATAATATCAACAGCGTTTTCGTGTTTTTTTACGATCCCTTCCAGTGTTGACTTTATTTCTGCAAACGTCTTTGGCGTTGAGTGTTTCTCGATTTCAGCGATAATTTCGCCGTTTTCGTTGATTATAGTGTTATAAATTTTTGTTCCGCCAATATCAATAACCAATGCTTTTTTCATTTAGACACCCCGTTGTTGTACGAACCTTTTTGTAATCAGTTGCGGGCGTGTGATTGCCGAACCTATTACCACGCAGTGTGCGCCGAGTTTGAACGCTTTTTGAACCTGTTCCGGTGTCCAAATTCGGCCCTCAAGAACGACAGGAACTTTTACGGTTTTGACAAGTTTTTCAAGCAGTTCAAAATCCGGTTCGTCTGTTTCGTTTGGTGAGGTTTGCGTATAACCCGAAAGTGTTGTTGAAACGAGATCAGCGCCTGCTTGTTCGGCGAAAATCCCCTCTTCTAATGTTGAAATATCCGCCATCGCAATACGTTTGTTTATATGAATATATTTGATAATTTCTTCTACCGTACAACCGTCATGCGGGCGTTTTGTCCCGTCAAAAGCCACGATGTCCGCGCCGGCTTTGATAAGTTCCAGCGTGTCTTTGATTGACGGCGTAATATAAACAATTTCTTTCCAGTTTGGCGGAATTACGGCAGGTTTTGTAAGTCCGATTACAGGAACGTCAAAAAGTCCTTTTGCGTTTCTGACGTCACGCGCTCCCGCTACTCTCAATGCGCCTGCGCCGCCTTTAATGACTGATTTCATCATCGCAATCATACAGATTTCGTTGTAAAAAGGTTCATTAGGCATAGCCTGACAGGACACAACAACTTTGTTTTTTAAACGATTAACCATATCCATTCCAATATTATAATCAAAAAATTTTTGTTTGGAGTATAATATTTTTAATTGTTACGAATCCGAGGGGAGATTATGAAAAAAAGTTTTGTTGAATATCCGTACTTAACAGAGAATGTAGAGATATATGAGCGTGAAAACGGACATAAAATTGTTCTGGCTCACAAAGAGGGCGAACTTGTGAATGTTTCAAGCTGGGTTAAAACAGGCTCTATTAACGAAGATGATACGAATAATGGAATCTCGCATTTCCTTGAACACTTGATGTTTAAAGGCACGGAAAGATTTAAAGTCGGGGAATTTGACAGAATTTTAGAGGCAAAAGGCGGAATTGTTAATGCCGCAACATGGAAAGATTATACTTTCTATTACGTAACCTTGCCAAAAGGCGAAAATGATGAAAACCTTTACCTTGCGATTGATTTGCACGCAGATATGATGACAGGTGCGATTTTGCCTGATGTTGAAATCGGCGCGCCATTCGATTTGAATGATACAACTGTTACCGACAAACGGGAACGTCACGTGGTAATCGAAGAAATCAGAATGCGCAAAGACCAGAATTGGACAAAGGTTTATAATGCTTGCAATTACAATATGTACACACAACACCCTTACAAACGTGACGTTATCGGAACTCCGGAGATTATTTCGCAAGTTACGCGTGAACAGATCATGGATTACTACAAAACTCACTATACGCCTGAAAACATCACTACAATTATTGTCGGTGACTTTGATAAAGAAAAAGTTCTTGCGGCGGTTGAAAAAGGTTTTAATTTCAGCGGAGTGAAAAAAGCCCCTGTTCGCGAAAATCTGATAGATACACCTGTTTGCGAAACAAAAGTTATCGAAAATACAACAAATGCAAACACCGGTTATGCAATGTTCGGGTTCCTCGGGCCAAAAGCAAGTGAGTTGAAAGACAATATTGCGCTTGATTTAATCAGTATTATCCTCGGTGAGGGAACCAGCTCAAGACTTTATCAAAATTTAATCGAAAAACAGGCTGAACCAATCGTAAATTACGTGGATTCAACACATTATCAGTTTAAAGACGGTAACAATTTCTTTATTCAGGCAAATTTCCGCCCTGAGAAAAAAGATGTCGTTGTAGAAATGTTGAAATCAGAGCTTGAAAAGCTTTTGAGTGAAAAGATTACAGCTGCAGATCTGATGAAAGCGAAAAAGAAAACGAAATCCCGTTTTGCAGAGAACGCTGAAACCGTTTCAGAAATCGGCGAAACAATCGGCTATTATATGACTGTTTGCGACGATTTGAAACTTGTTGAAGAATATTTGCGCGACCTTGAAAATATCACGGTTGAAGATCTTGAAGCCGCAGTTCGCAAATATTTGAATATAAAAAATGCCGTTATATCAATCCTTATGCCGCAGGCTTGACAAAATGGATTAAATAGTAAATAATATAAACACAGGGCGAGAGGATTGCCGTCCTCTCTTTAAATGCCCTAGTGGATTAGTTTAAGCACTAAAAGTATTAGTAATAATATAATTAGTGCTTTTTCGCTTGCTGCGAATATCATCCTTGCATCACCTCCTTTCTAAAATCTAGATGCTGAAAACATCAGTAGAAAGGTGGTGTAGGGCTTACCCATTTAACTATTTTAGTATAGATTTTTGTACTGGCAATCGTCAGTTTGATGGATGGTTATAATTCCTCGAAAATTTCAATCGGTGCGTAGAACGAAACTTCTTCGCGGGAAAGCACTGAAACCTCGTTGAAATAGCTTGAAAGCATTTTGAATATTAGGTGACGGAATTCTAACGGAACGATAATCGTTCTGCAATCGTATTTATTCATCAGCTTTTCAATTTTTTTCGCAAGTTGGTCTGCATATTTTGCGTCAATTCTGATGATTTCTTCGTCATCGTCTTCCTCGACGGCTGTTTCGCAAATATTTAGGAGTGAATCTTCGGTGATTTCGATTGCATTAATCACGCCGTCCTCGTTAACGTAGTTTTTAGAAATCTGGCGGCCGATTGAAAGACGTAATTTGCGCAAAATGTCTGTTTTGTCGCTGTCGTTTGCAAAATCGTTGATTTTTTCTAAGATAAACGTAATGTCTTTTATTGAAACTCGTTCGTTAATCAGGCTTGTCAAAATATAGCGCAAGTCCCCTAACGACAGGAATTCCGGAATAAGGTTTTCGATTAAGTATGAATTGTTTTCGTCTACGACTTCGATGTAGTTGTCAAGTTCGTTGTAGTCAAGAATTTCATCAACAAACTTAATCGCAATAAATTCAAGAGCGCGGGTTATGCATTGAGCGCCTGAAAGCCCTTTTTCCCAGAAATCTTTGCATTTTTCTTTATCAATCCAGACGATTTTTTTGCCGGAAATTGTGTCGACGTCATAGATCGCGTCTTTAATTTTCTTATTAGTTAAAAGATTGTCCGTGAAGAACATCAGGTGGTTCGGGTAAACCATTCCGCGAAAAACTTCCAGTCCGCGAATTTTTATTGTGTATTCGTACGGGTTAAGCGTTTCATCGTCTTTGAAAATAATTTTTGGAATAACATAACCGAGTTCTTCAGTAAGTTTGAGTCGAAGTTTGACGGTTTCTGCGACGAGTTCCTCTTCGTCGATATCTTGCTCTGCGTCGATATAGCCGAGAATTTCTTCACTCAATGAGATTGCGAGTTTGTCTTCGCGTAATTTTTTATACATTCCATCAGGTGAAGTCGTCTCAGCAAGCTGGCGTTTTAATTCTTCAAGTTCTTTGAGTCCTGAAGAGATTTTATCATTCAGGCGTTTTCTGCCAATTGACGCTGGAACTTCGTTTTCGAGTTCTTTTTTTGCGCGGGTGATTTTTCCCTTAACCTCTTTAATTTTGTGTTGAATTTCAAGGCAGGCTTCGTAAGGGGTCAGGGTTGGTGAAAGAAGTTTTTCCATCTGGCTTTTGAAGTTAGAAATATTGATTTCATCCGTGTTTTTGGAGTAGTTTTCATCCTCTGCTTCTCTCATAAAAATGCAGTTGTACTGGTAGCCCTCATCCACTTCAACTTCGTTGATAGTGTAGAGTTCCCAACCGTTCATAGACATTTCGTTCAAAAGGTTTTGAAGCGCTTGTGTGTCTTCGCTGGAACAGGTTTTAATAACATATTGCATTTTCTTGTTTTTAAACATCTTTTACTCCCTTTATTATCATTATAACATATTGTGCAAGCTGTGCAAGATGGCTAATTGTTACAAAATTTAATATATTTGCCACGCAATAAATTTTTTCTGGTGTTTTTGATATAATGTGAAAAAGGAATTTTTATGGTGGTAGAAAAATCTATTATGGAAAAAGTTAGTTTGTTGTCAGCAGAAAAAGCGCTAAAAAGCGTAAGTGAACCAGTTTCTCATGTATTACCTCTTGAAATGTTTAGAAAACATGAGGAAATGAAATCTCTTTTAAAATATAATTCATCTATTGGAAATCCGGTTTTTGTTTCTTTGAAATCGGATTTTTTATATAAAATGCAAAGATTATTAAAACAGGATAGACCGATTATGATTGCGATTACAGGCGAAAGCGCCAGCGGTAAATCTTGTTTTACACAAAATTTGAAACAATTTATTCTTGATATGGGTATTGAATGCTCGTTTATCAGTTGTGATAACTTCTATCAAGATATTTCCTGCTACTATGAAAAATACGGGAATTACGGAAACGCACTTGCAGCAGGTGTTGACCTTGAGGGGCCAAGCGCGTTTGATTTGGAAGAACTTGAAAAATCTCTTGATGATATTTCATGTGGCAAAGAAATTTGTATTCCAAAAATGAATTTAAGCAACGGGGTTTGTATTAAGAATCAAACGCCTGTAAAAAGTGCGAAGGTTGTTCTTGTTGAAGGCATTGCCTCAATGTGGAACGGTTTAGATAAAAAGTTTGACGTTACGATATATGTTGATTTGGATGAAGCGACCCGCAAGGCCCGCCACGTCGAACGTGCGGCAAGCCGCAACAAATCTAAGGAAGAAGCGCTTCAAATGTGGAAATATATGAGTGCTTCCGCGGAACTTCATATTCAACCGCATAAAGAAAAATGCGATATCGTTTTGAACGGAAATTATTATAAAGAAGATTTGATTTCTATGTTCACAAAAATGCAAAAAATGTTTGCTTAATAATTGTCATGCTGAACTTGTTTCAGCATCTGTCCAGCGTGAAATTCTACAGGTGTCGTTTGACAGATCCCGAAACGAGTTCGGGATGACAGTAAAAGATTAATGCTTCTTAATAATTTAGGTTATTCTACAGCTTTTGTCGTATAATAATCCTGTATATAGGGATATTTGATAACGTTTTACCGTTGTCTGATTAGGAGGCCGCCTGAAAGGCGGAAAGAGGTAATTATGGGATACAGATACGATGCAGGTGATATTATAACCGCTATGGTTACGCCGTTTAACGCTAAAAGAGAAATTGCTTACGATAAAGCTGAATCATTAGCTAAGCATTTGATGGAAAATGGTTCCGATGCAATTCTTGTTGCCGGAACTACAGGCGAAAGCCCGACTTTGACTCATGAAGAAGAAATTGAACTTTTAAGCACCGTTAAGCGTGTTGCGGTCGAGGGCGGATGTAAGGTTATTATGAACGCTAGTTCTAATTGCACCGAAACTGCTTGCAGAACCGCCAAACTGGCAGAAAAAGAAAACGTTGACGCGCTTTTATCTGTTGTTCCCTACTACAACAAGCCAAATCAACAGGGGATGATTGAACATTTTTCTGCTGTTGCGGAAAGCACTGATTTGCCGATTATTTTGTACAATATTCCGGGACGAACAGGTGTTAATATGCTTCCTCAAACCGTTGCTACGCTTGCAAAAAAATATGCTAATATCGTGGCTATCAAACAAAGCTGTGGTGATATGGACGCTGTTACTGAGATGAAATGTCTTTGCCCTGAAGATTTTGTGGTTTATTCTGGTGACGACAGCTTGACGCTTCCAATGATGGCGTTGGGTGCAAAAGGGGTTATCTCTGTTGCATCACATATCTTTGGGCGTGAAATGCAGTCTATGATTAGAAATTACAAAACTGGAAACTTTAGTGCGGCGTTGAATACACATAAAAAACTTTTCCCTGCATTCAGAAAATTGTTTATGGCGCCAAACCCTGTTCCTGTAAAAGCGGTTCTTGCGCATAAAGGTCTTATTGAAGAATATGTCAGACGCCCGCTTGTTGAACTCTCAGCAGACGCTAAAGCTGAATTATTCGCAGTTATTGACGAAACATTTTGTGCGTTTGAGGTATAACCGGTTGGGTTATGGCAAAATTCGCACAGATATGATTAAAAATTATTAGTAAAAGAGGAATAAAAAAGTGAAAAACAAATTGATTATGTTCTGGGTAATTGTGGCGATTACAATCGCTTCAATTGTCGTAATCTGTTTGAATCCGCCAAAACTCGGGCTGGATTTGATAGGTGGTTCCCGTCTTACTCTTGAGGCAAAAACGACTGACACTCTGGCTAAAATTACGCCGGAGGTGATGGATAGATTGAAATTCGCTATCGAAAACAGGGTTAATAAACTCGGTGTTGCTGAAACGGTTGTTCAACAGGTAGGTGAAAAACGATTACTCGTTGAAATTCCTAACGTTTCTGATTTGAAAGAAGCAAAAGCGTTCATCGGCGATACTGCAGAATTGGAATTTAAAAAAGAAAACGGTGTCGATAAAAACGGCAATCAGATTTGGGAAGCTACAGGCTTAACCGGTAAAGATTTATCTAAATCAATTCTTTCAACTGATAGTGCCGGTAAATGGGTTGTAGATTTAGAATTTAACGCTGAGGGTACTAAAAAGTTCGCTCAATTGACAACTGATTTGGTCGGAAAGCAAATGGCGATTTTCTTCGGCGGTGACTTGCAGTCTGCTCCTGTAATTAGAGAACCGATTTTACTCGGACGCGCTCAAATTTCAGGCAGTGACGGTTTCGCATACGAAGAAGCTGACAGAATGGTAAAACTTCTTAACGCTGGAGCGCTTCCGGTTCCTGCTGAAATCGTTGAAGAAAATATTGTAGGGCCAACTCTCGGGGCAGACAGTTTAGAAAAATCTAAATTCGCAGGACTTCTCGGGCTTGGACTTGTAATGCTCTTTATGCTTGCATACTACAGAGTTCCGGGTATGATTGCAAACATTGCGTTGATTATTTATAGTTTAATCCTTTTCGCGCTGTTTGTTACAATCCCTGTAACGTTAACGCTTGCCGGAATCGCCGGTTTCATCCTGAGTATCGGTATGGCGGTTGACGCAAACATCTTGATTTTTGAACGTACCAAAGAAGAACTTCGTGCAGGCAGAAACCTTTACACCGCAATTAATTCCGGTTTTGACAGAGCGTTCACAAGTATTTTTGACTCAAACATGACAACAATTATTACCTGTGCAATCCTCTACTTCTGGGGTACAAGCATTGTTAAAGGTTTCGCCTTAACTCTTGCACTCGGTGTTATGGTGTCTATGTTCAGTGCAATCACAATTACTAAAAACTTCATGCACTTGATTTTTGGTACCGGCGAGTTGAAATATCCGCAAATGTTTGGCTTGCGTAAAGATGAAATTGATTCGGCTTACACCGCTAGTGAAACTAAGCGTGAAAAAGCTCGTTTCGGAATATTGGATTAGGGAGGAAACAATGAATAAACATTTAGTTCATATAGTAAAATACAGATGGCTGTGGATGATTTTATCCGCATTGCTATTATTACCAGGGATTGTTGCTATGATTTATTCAATGGTAACTTATCCTAACCATGCACCGCTTAAAGTTGGTATTGATTACACCGGCGGTACAATTTCACAGTTCGCGGTTCCGCAAAAGGTTAGAATTGACGATAAAGATCAACTCGCGACCCTCCGCCATAATCTTGATGCGGCTGATATCGAAAACCCTTATATTCAGATTTTGAGCGTAACGCCAACTCCTGAAAATAAAAATGTTGATACAATCATCTCTATCAGAACAAAATTTATTGATAAAGATTCACAGGACTTGGACAAAATTACAACTGTTATGCAGTCTGAATTCCCTAATTCAGAATTGATTTCAGTAAGTTCTGTCGGCCCGACACTTGGTAAAGAATTGTTTAAAAATTCGTTGATAGTTTTAACTCTCGCGTTTTTAGGTATAGTCGCATATCTGTCTGTAAGATTTAGATTTGATTATGCGCTTGCTGCTATTCTTGGTGTTGCACACGACGTACTTTTTGTTGTAGGTGCGTTCTCAATCCTCGGCTTGTTGTTTAATGTACAAATCGATGGGTTATTCATCACGGCAGTTCTGACAGTTATTGGCTTCTCTGTCCACGATACAATCGTAACGTTTGATAGAATTCGCGAAAACCTCAGATACTATTCTAAGAAAATGACATTCGGCGAAATTGTAGACGCTTCTGTTAACCAAACTCTTGCAAGAAGTATTAACACTTCTTTAACAACTTTGATTACACTCCTGGCGCTCTACTTCTTCGGCGGCGTTACAACAAAAGATTTCGTTCTCGCAATGATTCTTGGTATTGCAATCGGTACTTATTCAAGTATTTTCTTCTGTTCAATGCTAATTGAATTCTGGAATGATAAGAAAAATCAACCGGTTAAGGCTTAAAAATGGCGGTCATTAGACCGCCATTTTTTTTACAGGTGCGTATACATTCTCTACACTTGTTTCTGTAAAACCATGCTGATTTAAAATTAATGGAATTCCGAGTCTTTCTTCAACATTTCCTATTACAACAAGCCCGTTGTCTTTTGTTTTTTCATATAAATGCGCGGCTAGGTTATGATAATTTTCTTTGTCAAAATATTTCCAGAAATTCCTGCAAAATATAACGTTATTCTTTTCAGGCAGGTTGTCTAAATCTTCAAGTATATCGCCCTGTTCAAATATTATTTTATCCTGCAGTACCGGTTTAGGTGCTAGCGCCATATCATAGCCAAATTTGTTGCAGCGAACAGCTTGCATAAAGTCCCAAATTCTATTTTTAGTATAATAATTTATTGAATAAATATCTTTATTATAGATATGTACCTTACCAGAACGTGCATCCTCAAGCACGTCAGGAAAATTATCTTTTGCAATAATTGGAAAAGCTGTGTCTTTCAGGTGTGGAGCATGGGTAAAAATTGTCATCGCAATGGTGTAAGCTTCTGAACCGTCCGAACAGCCGTAATCAGTTATATTTACGTTATCAGAATTTTTATACCTGTGTTCAAGAAATTCTCCTAGATGTTGCCAATCTAAATCGTCCCTGAAGAAAAACGTCATTGTTTTATTCGTAATTACGCCATTTTTATCCACAAAAACATCTTCGTTACTTTTAAAGTTGGGTTTAGCGCTATTGGGGTAATATGTATATGGTGAAAATTTAACTTGCATATTACTTTAACGTTCGAACAGAATTTTTTTTGCTAGTTGTTATATCCAAAAAAAGTTTTATGAAAACTTGTGTAAAAATTGTTTTCTGTACACTAGCAAAAAAATTTTTTGTGGTTTTATAGAAACACGTATAATATATGAAGGAGTATAAAAATAATGAATATATCAGCGGTTAATGCAACAAATAACCAGCCTAATTTTAAAGGATATGTTGATCCAAAACTTATCAATTTAATTAAAAACTCTGCAAATGGAGCTATTAAAAATGAAGCAAAATTTGGCATTTCAAGTGGAATGTTAAAAGGTAGAGTACTACAAAAGATTCAAAAGACTAGTGAAAAAGCAGATGAGTTTATCGGAATTCTGGAAAGTTCTGGTGTAAAAGAATTACATCCTAATACTTATTTAACCTATACATACAATGAAGCTAAACAAACACCATATTCTGAAAAAGATTTGAAATTAATATTGGCTAATGATAAATTAAATCAAAATACAGAGTTTGGTACATTACTAAATTGTAGTTCTTGTTTGCATACTGATAAATATAATACAAAAGGTTATAAATTTGACCCCGCTAAGTTAGTTAATGATGAGTTGGCAAAAGTATTTGATCATATTAGTCAATTTTTTGAAAAATCAAAAGATATTCTTACTCCCGAAATGCTAAAAAAACGAGAATTAGAAATGTTTACAGCCTATACAGATGGTGGAATTATACGTTCACGCCGTCATAAAAAAGCAAACAAACTTGCACCAGAATTCGGATTACCTTCAAATTGGACAGAGGTTTTGAAAGAAAAACGAGCTAAAGAAGAACTGAAAAAAAATTTAGCTATCCGATTAAGAAACGAAAAAATGCAGCAAGAAGAACAACAAAGAAAACAAATTGAAGCCCGAAATTGGGAAATTGTGAAAAAATATTTGAAGTAACTAAAAAAGAGGCTCTTTAGAGCCTCTTTTTTATGGGACCAGAGGGATTCGAACCCACGACCAAGGGATTATGAGTCCCTAGGGTATAAAAATATGTAAAATTTTATAACAATTTATAATGCCTAAAAGTCACTAATAGCTTGAAATTTAAAAATTGATATGTTATAATTTGTTATATAAAAATAAGTGTTTTTAGAGTTTATTACGACAAAATTACGACAATTTTTAAAGGGCATCAATGGCAGAGATTAAAAAACGCGTTAAGAAAAATGGCAAAATTAGTTACACGGCATCTATAAGAATTAAAGGTTATCCGACAATGAGTGCAACCTTTGAACGTTTGACGGACGCTAAAACATGGATTGGTGAACATGAAAGTAAAATGAAACGCGGCAAGAAAATTAAATATGCTGAGGCTATCAAGCATACATTAAGCGAACTCATAGACCGATATATTGAAGAAGAGTTGCCAAATCGCAAATCAGACCAAGCAAAATTTAAAATGCAACTGGGTTGGTGGAAAGAAAGGATAGGAGCCTATTTGCTTTCAGAAGTTACTCCAAGCCTTTTATCACAGTGCAAGGATACTTTGTCTAAGGAGCCAAGTTTACACCCCGTAAAAGGACGTACAACGCGTTCTGGTGCCACTATTAACCGATATATGGCTTGTCTTTCTATTGTGTTTTCCCTTGCTGTTAATGAATGGGAATGGATGGAAGAAAATCCTATGCTTAAAGTTTCTAAAAAGCCGGAAACACGTGGGCGTGTTAGATATTTAAGTGAAGAGGAAAAAAGAAATCTGTTAGCAGAATGCAAGAAAATTTCAAAAGAATTGTATTTGCTTGTTTTAATTGCTGTAACATCCGGTGCAAGACATGGGGAAATTATTAATTTGAAATGGCAAAATATAGATTTTAATAATAGGTTGTATCATTTTCTTGATACAAAAAATGGTGAAGATAGAGGCGTGCCGATTTCACACATCGCTTTACAAGAACTCAAAGAGTTTTCAAAAGTTCGTAATATTAAAACGGATTATGTTTTTGGCAACAAAGACGGAAAATTGATGTATTTGACAGATAAATTTGAAAAAGCTGTTGAACTAGCGGGAATAACAGATTTTCATTTCCACGATTTAAGACATACCGCGGCAAGCTATTTAGCGATGAATGGTGCAAGTTTACTTGAAATCGCTGAAATTCTAGGGCATAAAACCCTTGCAATGGTAAAAAGATATTCACACCTAACACAAAAGCACACCGCAAGCCTTATTGATAAGATGACAGAAAAGGAATTTGGCGGCTTTGCTTGATTCGTTTTATATGAATGTAAAGGTTTGTAAATATTCTCACTATTTTGTGTTATAAAGTTTTAAAAATTTGGAATGCTATTAGTAGGTAAAATATTCTTCTTTTAAATTTTAAAGGAAATTCCTTTTATATCTTTTGAAGAATTTTATATTAAGGGAAAAGAAAAATTGAGAAAATTTTTTCTATTTATTTTTCATTGTATTGGAGAATATTTAATAGTTATTAATTATGAATATAGTTTTACAAAATGATATGATTTTACAAACAGAAAGCAGGTATAATGAGTTTAAATAACAATCTGTTGACACTTCAGCAATTCAACGAGCTTTACCCGGCATTTACTTTGGGAACGTTACGAAGATTGATTTTTAATGCAAGTAATAATGGTTTTAATAAAGTTATAAGACGTATCAGTCCGACAGGTGGTCGAGGACGGATATTTATTAATGTATCAGCGTTCTTTGAATGGGTAGAAGAACAAAACAGCGTAGCCTAGAAAGGAGTTAATATGGCAGATAGTTCAAAATATTATATGGTTTGGGATTGGACAAGAGAGCGGTTAGGGTTTAAAAATCATGCCGAAATGATTGTGTTTAATTTCGTTTACGGATTAAATCTGAATGATAAATTTTATCGAGGTTCTGCAAAATATCTAGCGGACCATGCTTGCACATCAATAAGTACAATACGTCGTGCGGTTAAAAGTTTGGCGCAAAGAGGTTTGATTTCAGTGGAGTACGGGAAATGCCCTGCTGGAAAATGTTGGATTTTGAATGTTCTTGTTAATGAAGAAGATGATTTTGCTGGATAAGGTAAAGATTTAGATTTGTCGTTTGATAATGATTTGTTATACTAACGGTTTTGATGTTTTTGACATGTTGTCAGTATGGATATTCAGAGTAGTCATTGTGATTAGTCTGAGTATTCACGGTGGTCGATTATATAATATTAATATGATATAGATAATATATTGCGTTGTTTACACGTTTTCTTAGACTATAAAGGATAAGGGAACGTGTATTAAATAATATCTAAAAGCAATGCCTTATGGCATAGCTAACACCCCACCCCCAATTTGCGCGGCACCCCCTCCCCATGGGGTAAGGAATATATGCGCGTTTTTATGAGTATAAAATATACGCTTTTCTGTCATATATCATCTGCCATTTTCAACCTATAAATGCTTATTTGTCATGGTAATGTGTTGCTGTATATTATAGTAAAGATTTGACTAATTTATATAAAATTTGTAATCTATCCTTATCAGACTTTAGAAATTCAACTTTCTGAATAATATAATTATACATATCGTCTTCTTTATTATCATTAAACGTAAAAAGTTCATTCGGTGTAATGTCAAGAAGTTCAATAATTTTTTCAAGAGTTTGGGCTGTCATAAAAGCATTGCCCGTTTCAATACTACTTAGAGTGTTAGTTGCAATACCTATTTTTTCGGCGAACGATTCTTGACTGAATCCTTTGATTTTTCTAAGGTTTTGGATTCGTTTACCTAATTGTTGTTGAATATAATTTTTCATTAAACTAACCTCAAAATAATTATAAAAGGGAAATTGAACTAATCTAACAATGTTTAACATGTTGACGATACAGCCAAAACATGTTATAATTGATTTTAGATAGAAAGGATTATTAAAATGGATTATGAATTAATTACTGAATTTAGAACTTTGCTAGATGAATTTTCACGCGTGCATGATATAACGCTTTCGAGCCTATATCCATTTAGTGCAAACTGTGAAACCATTGCTGTTATGGGTTTGCAGGATGAAACAGAGAAACTTGAACAAGATTTAAAAGATTATATTACTACTCGAAGACAGGATTTAACCTACGGATGTACAATTTCCGAGTTCCATATAGATAACGAACCGCCTAAAATGGTTTTGGTGTTTAATATTGAATAGTAGAATAAAAAGTGAGGAATAATATGAAAAAATTTTTAGTTATGTTTGTTTTGATGTCTGCATTTATCGCTAATGGTGCATTTGCTTATTATAATTATCCAAGTGGTAATCCAATAATAAATGAACAACGACAAGTTGCAAATCAACAACGAATGATGGAAATGCAAAGACAGCAAATTAAACAACAAGAAGAAATGTTGCGAATTCAACGACAAAGAGAAAACGCACGCTTAGACGCACAATTACGCAAAAATGGACTTAATTCTGTTCCTATGGGCAGATATTAATTTTATTTTGAGGAATAAGAATGAATAAAATAATTATTCTCTGGTCTGTTTTACTATTTGCAGTTCCAGCTTATGCTACTAATTGGGTTGAAGTCGCAAGTGGAACGTATATAGATATAGATAGTATTAAGCGTAACGTAAGTCAAGGCGAATTAATTACTATATATTGGGTCAAAGATTTAAATAGGCGGGCAAAAATTGAAGAACTTTTGAATAAAAAAACTAGTAAAGTGATACATAAAGAAGTAACTTATTGCGGTCGTAGAATTAATATCATTTTAGAATCTTATGTATATGATGAACAAGATTCGCTTATTCGTTCATATACATTCTATGATGTTGGGACACTTAATCATCGTAGTATTGTACCAGATAGTGTTGGTGAAGCAATATATGATTTTGTATGTAAGTAGCCTTATAGACTTTGACTAGGACAACAGAAAGGATAACTAATGAGCGAATCACTAGAGAATTTAATAGAGGATAATAACATAACCTTTGACGATGTTGGCGGATTGGAAGATTTAAAAGAGGAAATTCGTTTAAGTATTATTTATCCATTCAAAAATCCTGATTTGTATATTCAATATGGCAAGAAAGCTGGCGGAGGTTTACTTTTATATGGTCCTCCGGGATGTGGCAAAACTTATATTGCCAAAGCTACTGCAAATGAATGCGAGGCTTCTTTTATAAACATTTCACTTGTTGATGTGCTAGATATGTATGTTGGTGAATCGGAAAGAAAGTTGCATGAAATATTTAATCTTGCAAGAAGAAAGTCGCCGTCAGTAATTTTTATTGATGAAGTGGATGCACTCGGCAATGATAGAATGAAAACAGGAACTAATGTTACAGCTAGAACCCTCGTAAATCAGTTTTTAACAGAGCTTGACGGAGTTGCAAGTAATAACAACCAAATTATGGTAATAGGCTCGACAAACGTACCTTGGTTTGTTGATACCGCATTAAAACGTCCAGGACGTTTTGATAAAACATTATTTGTTCCTCCACCAGAATTACAAACAAGAGCAGATATTTTCAAGTTGAATTTAGCAGGAAAACCTGTTTCGCAAATAGATTATAATAAATTAGCAAATAACACAAAAGAGTTTTCCCCGGCGGATATAGTTGCAGTATGTCGTGTTGCAATTGATAATGCAATTAGAAAAGCAATAAAAACAGGTGAAAAAGATTTACTTACCACAGAATCGCTATTGGATGCGATAAAAGAGGTTAAACCGTCAACAATAGAGTGGTTTGAAACGGCAAAGAATTATGTCAAGTATAGCAACCAAAGCGGTCACTATGATGATGTTATGCGTTATCTAAATAAAAGGTTATAATAATGATACCTAATGTTGAACAGGTTTATAATAAAGCTACTATTGCAATCCAATTAAGAAAATATAATGTTGCAGAACAATTATTACAAGAGCTATTAACCCAAAATCCTAATGATTCATGGGTGTATATTTTAATGGGCGCAATATGGTATAATAGATGTGATTATGGTCATGCTATTGAATTTATAAAACAAGCTATTGCCCTTGACACAAGTTGTCCTGATTATTATAGAGTATATTGTTCTTGTTTGAATGCAAGTGGAGAGTATCAAGAAGCATTAAGTGTTTCAGATGAGGGACTAATGTTGGACCCTACTCACGTAAGATTAATGTATGAAAGAGCTTTGGCACTAAAAGCTCTTGGTAAACTTGATAGAGCTGAAGACGTCACAAAATATTTGTTAAAAAAAGACCCCAATAATGATAGTAATCATAATCTTTTGGCTACAATATATGCCGAAAAAAGTCAGCTAGATGAAGCAAATTTGGAATTCTTAAAAGCATTAGAGTTAAACCCTAATAATTCAGGAACTTATAACTCTTATGCAATGATGAAGTTTAATAAAGAAGAAAACAAAGAGGATGAGTCTATAGAAATGCTACAGGAATCTTTACGTCTTAATCCTGAAAACAAAACTGTTCAAAAAAATTTAGAGTATGTAATTAATTATAAAAAACGGAAGCCTTTTAATAATTTTATATTTATAATACTTTGTTGTTTATTTGTTATTTTGGGAATTTCAATTTTTGGTTATTATATTTATGATTTAATTGCTATTCAAAAAATGCCAATAACACATGTAATTATATGTTTAGTTATAGGTGTAATATGGCAAATCATAGAATATTATTTAAAGTCACGCAAAAAGCAAGAATCTACTGCTTCAAACAATTAAATTATTAATTTTTTGTTTATTTTTCGTATAATTATTCAAATATCGTAAATAATAACAATATAAATGCTAAACTAATGGGAGAAAGAAAATGGCGAACTTGATATTTGAAAAATTTGCAGACTATGTTTTAAAAAAAGAAAAATATAAGAAAAGTTTTGTACATCAAACAATTAATCAGGGTAAGTATGAACCTCAACAAGATTATTATTTGCAACTACGAACAAGATTAATTTCTTTACTTAGAAAAAATATACCATTAAATGAATTAGAAAATATAATAGGTAATATATCAGAGAGAAAAACTGGTAACTATACAACATTAATTGAAAATATACAAAGTTTTTTAAATGGAAAGCGCTATAAGTGGGTTGAACCTATAAAAAATGAGATTGATTATTCTGGTTTAACTATAAAAGTAAATCCTGAAATAGGACTTGAATTAGATGGAACAATATACTATATAAAAATGTATTTTAAGCAAAAAGAAATAAGCATTCAAAAGGTTAGTATATTAGAAAAGATGATGCAAGATGCTTGTAAAACTGAAACGGTAAATGTTAAACTTGCGATATGGGATATAAGACGTTGTAAAATTTATTCTAAGGAATCTGAAGAAGAAATATCTATTGATTATGACTTACAAAAAGAAGCCTTAAGTTGGCTTAAGTATGCAAACGATGAGGCTTAAAATGTGTATTTCTTGAATATAATATATTTTAATGGTAGCATGGTGATGTTATATGACTAATATGGGTTCTTAAAAGTGGCAAAAAATATTGAGCTGGTACAAATTAATAATAAAGATTGGACAGAAATTCAAGGCTTCTCATCTAAAGGTCGAAGAGTTAAATCTTGGTATGAAAGAGTAAGTTCAAGAGAAGTCTTTTTATACAAAGAGCCTAAAATATATTCAAGTACTAACTTTGTTACGAAGGAAATTTGGACAGAATACATTGCATACAAATTAGGGACTTTTTTAGGCTTAAATATTCCTGAAGCTATTCCTGCTACGGATGGCGAACATTATGGTATTTTAATAAAAAGTTTTTTAGAAAGAGGGGAGGCTGGTATGCCAGCTATTGAATTAGCCGAGGCTAGTGATATACTTCACCATTTGAACTCTAAGCAGCCTCATAATCTTAGTACTATCAAACTTTTATTGCATACGGAGATGCTAGAAAAAGATTCTTGGGAAAATTTTAAACGTATGCTTATTTTTGATTGCCTTATAGGAAATAACGATAGACACGATGAAAACTGGGGCTTGTTATATGGTTCAGCGATTTCTCAGATACGATTAGCGCCTATATATGACAATGCATCTTGTTTAACTTCTGGCGAGAATGAGGAAAAGGTAGAAAAATTGTTACAAAATGAAACCATGTTAAATCAGTATATAAATAATAGCAAGCCTCCTAATTTATATTTAAATACTAGTGATAGTACGCATTACAAGCATTTTGAGATAATACAATATTTAATTGATAAAGAGCAGAATAGTACAGTTGATTTAATTGGGGATATAGTAAAAAAAGATTATTTGAGTTATACTAAATATGTTCTAGAACAAATACATCATATAGATGTCCCAGATTTGTATAAATTAAGTGATAATAGGGTTGAATTAATTTATAAAATATTAGAACTAAGAAAGAAAAAACTAGAGGAATTAATTAATGTGTACATTTGATACCGACAAAATTTATTTAACCTGGAGAAAAGATGTTGATAAGCGCAGGCATATTGTTGGTATATTAAATAGAACTCAAGATAATAACTATTCATTCATGTATTCAGAAAAGAATGTTATAAATGCAGTTGATGAGGACGGGTTTACTTATTATCCAGCTTTTAATGAAATTGATAAGGTATACGATGAAAATGTACTTGAAGTTTTTAAAAGACGTTTATTGAATCCTCAACGGAGAGATTATGATGATTTTTTGAATTATTGGGGCGCGGGACAATACAAGGACGATACCTTTGCATTGTTAGGTTTAACCGGAGCGAAATTGCTTACTGATAATTTTGAATTTATTGCACCTCATTGTGAGTACCCAGCAAAGTTTAATACGGATGTTTCTTGGCTTAACATTGGTTCTGACTATATTGTAAATTCTATCAGAGCGCTAAGTAATGATGAGGTTGAGTCAAAAATTTCGTTAGAATTGGAGCCTGATAATTTATTTGATATGAAAGCCGTAAAGGTTTTGTTTGAAGATGAAAGATTAGGTTATATCAAAAGTATTCATTGCGAAAATATTTACAATGCAATTTCTGTTGATAGGAATGTAAATGTTAAGATTGCTAATATTATTAAAAATGGAACAATAAAAGAAGTTCTTTTAAGAATTAATATAGATTAATTTTACTAATTAAAATGTAAAGGTATAATCTACTATAGCGTTTTGGAAATTTAGGGGGTGGATAATTTGTCATGCCCCCCATATATTTATTAAATTTTACCCAATTAATATATGTTTTAATTTTTATTACGACAAATCTACGACAATTTTGTTTTATAAAATATCTCAATAAAAAAGCAAGAGCGTAAAACCCTTGCTGTTATTATCTTTTAAATGGTGGGACCAGAGGGATTCGAACCCACGACCAAGGGATTATGAGTCCCCTGCGCTACCGCTGCGC
>CANAJP010000010.1 GCA_947361615.1 uncultured Candidatus Melainabacteria bacterium
AGTACTTCGTTGATCTTGCTATGAAATTGAAGAATTCTGACGCTGTTGGAAATGGTCAACGTCCTTGGGTTGTTATTAACCCGCTTGTTGAGTCTTATCTGTTGCAAAGTTCAGAGTTTATCGGCGCTCATAATGTTGCAGATCAAACTCTTAGAGATGGCGCAATCGGTAGAATTGCAGGTATGGATGTACTTGTAACAACTAACCTTACTGATACTGATGGCAAAATTTATGTTCTTGCAGGTACTAATGAAGCAATTACATTCGCTTCTCAACTTTCAAAAATCGAAACTTTACGCGATAAAGATTCATTCTCAGATTTGGTAAGAGGCTTGTATTTATACGGTGCGAAAACTGTTCAGCCTGCAGCATTAGCAAAAATGGTTATTACAACCGGTGCCGTTGTTGAAGTCCCGGAAGAGGAATCCGGTACTGATTCGTAATAAAAGGAGAGAATAATGCTTGAAAGTTTTAGAAACAAGGTTTTGGAGCTTGCTGGACAGGCTGTTGCAACAGCAGAGGAAACTTTGGCCGGTGAGAGCGGAAAACAAAAGAAAATCGCCGCTGTAAAATATGTTGTAACCCACCTGCCTGTTCCCACTCCAATTCGATACGTACTCGGCGTTGTTCTGTCAGTATTTATCGACAGTGCTGTAGAAATAGCAGTGGCTTATATGAATAGCCGCAAAAAAGTTGAGGGATAACAAATGAATGAACAAAATATAAATAACTTTTTAACAAGGGATTCATCCGCTGCCGTGACTCAAAACGGCGCTGGATTGCAAACAGAAAACGCGGCTGCAGCAGGCATTGCACAGCAGGATTCCGCAAGAGTAGAACAGTTGGCTGAAAATGACCTGAAAGTCATCAGAAGCCTTATGGGTATGGGTGTTGTAACTCGTGAACAAGGACAAAATTTAATGAAACAAGTTATACAAAATGCGTACAATAGTATTACACAACAACGCGAAGTTCAACAACCGGCCCCTGTCGCTCAAAGCGCTCCTGCGCTGGATGCTTTTGCAGAATTTAATCTTTCAAATCCGGATTTCTTCAAAAGAGCCGGAAGAGAAGATGTTCTTGCATATCTGAAAAACTCTAACGCTAATTTTGACAAAGATGAACTCTTGCAAATATCTAGACTCGTTGAGTCTTTAGAGCAAAACGCTGTTGACAGATATTTGAAAAAAATTGAGTACGGAAAAACATTAAATGACGAAAACGCAATCGCTAAGCAAAGGCTGACGGCTAACGCTCAGAATTCCAATGCAGCTGATAACAACATGGTTTTTACCCGTGCTCAAATCGGCAAAATGAGTGGTGATGAATTTACCAGATATGAGTCCGCGATTATGGACCAGCTCAGAAAAGGGCTGATTAAATAGCTGGTAGTTTCATCGGTGAAGTTGTGAGGGGAATTTTCCCCTCAGGCTTCATAATCAAAGGAGTATCTATGAAATTTTTGGAAATTGTTAACAAATGTCTGGTTGAATTAAACTACAAACCTGTCAATGCTTTTGCAGAACTTACAAAAAATGAACATAAAAAGATTATGAACATTTTGAATGTGCTTAACTCTGAAATCTGTCAGTATGCAAAGTGGAATTTTTTGATTAGAAAAGCAAACATCCCTCTTCCTGCTGGCTGTGCCGAGGTTGATAACAAGATTAACGGAAGAATTTCGCAACTGCTTATTGATTCAACTAATTTTGAATATTGTGAAAATGCCGGTGAAATTCTCAACGGACGACATAAGGGCAAAAATCTTTATTCAAATTATGCAAACAAAATCATACTTGCAAAAACTTTTGACGAACCTAAGAATATCGAAGTTATTTATTACACTAAAAATAATACGATTGACTCAACAGGCATGGAAAAAGATAGTTTTGAACAGGAGGACGATGAAACTCTTTTACCTATGCCGTTTGCAGAGCCAATTCTGGTTTACGGTACCTGTATGAGGTTGAAAGGAAATCCGCAGCACATAAGGTTTAACTACTGGGTAAGTATGTATAGGGATGCGCTTGCGAATATGGTTTCGCGCTGTTCAATTGATTCGGGCTTTGAACCGCGGGTGAGGTTGGAGAGAAGTTAATTTATATTGTCATCCTGAACTTGTTTCAGGATCTGGCCGGCGTTACACCAGGCGAAGCCATAGCGCCTCGCGATGAACGCCACCGCTCGCGTTTGCGGCCAAGAACGCGGTCTTGCCCGTCGCACGCTCGTCTCTACGATTGCTTCGCAATCTCCGTGGCTCCGCTCGGCGCGCAAAAAAAACAGGAAGTTTGTATTCCCCCTGTTAAGATTTACACTAGCCGAAATATAAATAGCATGCTTATTATACTACTTATATAGAAAAATATCAAATTATGTAAAGAAATTGAAATAAAAAAGATGAAAAACGTTACAATTCAACAGAAAAAGTTTATAGAGGAATATGTCAAAACCCTTGATGGAGAGGCTTCTTGCAGGTACGCAGGGTATAAAACCCAAAATCTTAAAGAATTGTCAAATAAGATGCTTGCTGATAAGAAAATTATCAATGCTATCAAAAAAGAATTGATTTCGCGTATTCCATCGCTCAGAGTTGAAAAAGGGTATATTGTTCAAAAACTTCTGCAAATTATTGAGTTTTCGTTAGAGGAAGAGGACATTTTGGATAAGGAGGGTTCTGTTACAGGTAAAAGGAAACTTCGTGACACTTCAACAGGTCTTAAAGCGCTTGAAAATCTTTGCAAACATCTTGGATTTGGCTCTGCGCAAGACGATGCACACAAAGAGGCCAAAATTATTACAATCTCAAATCTCGATGAAAACAAACTATAAGAAAGGTTAAAAATGAAAGATATAAATAATTCAGATATGGAAAAAATGCTGCTTACCGGAAAATCTATTGATGAATTAATTCAAATGAAAATTCAGGAGGATTATAAATCAATTCAGAAAGAAGCGAAGAAAAAGCATAAAGTTGAGAAAATTGTTGATATCGCAAAAGTTCCGCGCACGCTGATTTTTTCAAAAGCAAGTATTTACAAAGTGTTTAACAAAAACACACGTGTGGAAAGTTTAATCAACGGTGTTCAGGCAGAAGCAATGATAGGACTTCAGGAAACGGTCAGGGATGCGCTATTTAACGGCAAAATAAAAGCTTTTGTTGCCGGTGATGTTTATGTGGAATTTATGTATGCACGAGCAGTTGTTTAGATTTGAAAGACTCGTTATAAACCGTCAGCGTGGAATTTTTGATAATATCAAATATTTTCCGCAGGTGATGAGGCTCTATATAAAATACTTGCGGCATCTGGAGGATGATTTTTCACCCTTGCGCGGGAATGCACTTGAAGGAATGGTCGAATTTATCGAAAGAACATCGCCGCATTTTTATCTGGTACTTTCAGGCGAAGAGGTTTGCGGATTCTTTTGTTTAGAACATCTGATTGGCTCGCCGAACAAAATTCACTCAGCCGAGGTCGTAACATGTTTTGATAGAAAATACTGGGGTGTTTTTACAAAGTGTGCAGGACGAATTTTTGAGGATTTTTGTTTCAATGTCCTCGGACTTTGTAAGCTAAAGGCCCTTATATATCCGGATAATTCACGTGTTAAGGCGATTTTAAGGGCTTGCGGTTTTAAAAAAGAGGCCGGGTTGAAAGCTGAAACCAGAAAAGACGGACGCTTACAGGATATTGATGTATATTCTGTTATAAATAAGGAGAAGTTATGCAATTAGAAATGGAAGATTTAACTATTAAAATTAACGATCTTGAAGAAAACTATCTAGTGGATAGGATTACAAGAAAGTTTGATAATTACGAAAATGGAAGAAGTTCACAGTTGTCGGACTTGGCGGCAGTGAGAAACGCTATTTATGAAGTGAAAACGCCGCTTCATGGCGCGTGGGATTCTAAGGTTGAACTACCTAATATGTACGAGTTAGCGCAGACTTTGAAAGCGCATATTACGCAAAATGTTTACTCGCATCCCGAAACGATGTTTGATGTTTCCGGTACAAATGAACAATCGCAGGAGTTCGCAAATAAGCAAAAGGCTATGCTTGTTAAGACATTTGAAGAAATGGATTTCGAGGGAGAGCTTGAAAAAATTGTTGATGGAATTGTAGAAGCCGGTGAAGCAACGCTTTTTGTCGGCTGGGAAACCAAACTTAAACGTACCCGCAGAGCGCAGACTTTTGAAGAAAAACTTTTGGATTTGAATAATAAGGGGTTTGTTATAGAAGAAAAAGTTGTCTATGACAATGCGAAAGTTAAGTTTATTTGTCCTGAGGATTTTGTTTTCGACAAGTACGATGCTGATAATTGGGATAGTTGTTCTAAGATTTATCGTACGTTTAAGACGCTTGATGAAATTCGTTCTGATAAATCAAATAATTATTTGAACGATATGAAACTGGAAGATTTGAAAGGAGTGGTGGCTAAAAACAGTAAACGGCCGACGTCGTTTGATAATAATAAGTTAGAAGTATTTGAGTTTCTGGGGGATATTGAACTGCCGGATGGTAAAATGTTGAAAAATTGGTTTATAACAGTTGCCGGCAGAAAACATATTATCAGATTTGAGAGCAATCCGTTTGTTATAAATCCGTTTATCCACGCAAATATTATCGAAAACCCTGCGACCGGACGCGGAATTTCGCCGATTAGAGTGGCGCTTGTTTTGAACGAAATATCATCTGAAATTTTAAACAAACAGCTTGACGCACTGGCCTTAACAATGAACCCTCCGTATCTTGCGCCGAAAGGTTGTTTTCGCGGTCAGCAAAATATTAGCCCCGGAAAAATTGTTGAATACGATGCGGCTTTAATGCCAACAGCACCTACTCCGTTGAATTTTGATAAAGCGATGGTTGGCTGGGATTTTTTGAACTACTTTAAAACAACTATTGAAAGCGCAACAGGTGTGTTTAAGAATATGTCAGGAAACCTGCAGGCACAGGCTAGAACCGCAACAGAACTTAATTATTCTGCAAGCGGTCAGGAATCACGTTTGAATATGATTCTTGAAGCGATAAATCGAAAAATTATTATTCCTGTTGTTGAGAGAACTGCTGATATTATTGCGAATTTCAAACTTGGAAAAGAAACTATTTCTGTGAACGAGCATGGTAAAACTGCATTTATTGAGATTGACGATGAAATTCGCAATGCTAATTATATTTACCGTTACGGGGATAGAAAAGCTATTTTTGAGCGTAAGAACAGGTTTAAAGAACTGTTTGAAGTTGTTCAATCCTTTGCGCAGGTCGATGTAGTTGCGCAGAATATCAACTGGATAGAATGCTTTAAATTTGCGCTGGAACAGTACGGAATTGAAAACGTAAACAATTTCTTGCTGGAAAAAGATATAATTTCTTAATCTGCTTATCTGCCGCTGCGACCCTTTTTTGTTACTCTTCTCGTCTTAATTCCTTAATGCAGCGGCTTTTCCTTTGGAGGGTTAGAATGGAGTATAATTTGCTAAAATCACAGCGGGAGTTTTTGGAAATCCCGCATTCACATAGTCTTGATGTCGCAGTATATCAGGGTGGGTATGGCTCGGGGAAAACTTTTGCTGGTTCGCTTCTGGGGATACTTCTTGCATTAAGATTTCCCGGAATTCGCGGACTGGTAGGTGCGCAAACTTATACACTTGTACGCGACACGACTTTGCACACATATTTTGAACACCTCGATAATATGGGCTTTATTGAGGGAAAGGATTATGAATGGTCTTCATCTTTGCAAAAACTTATTTTCCCAAATGGGTCTGAAATCCTTTTCAGGCACTTTGAAGAACCCAATAAACTCAAATCTTTAAACCTTGGTTTCGTTGAGATTGAGGAGATGTCAGATATTCCTTATGATACATTTAAAATGCTTTTGAGCCGTATGCGACAGAAAATTCGCAAAAGCTGGAAGAATTTTAAATACAGAATTTTCGGGCATACAAACCCAGAAATGCAGCGGGGGTGGGTTTATAAAACCTTTGTTGAAAATCCGCCGCCTAATTACAGGTTGATTTCTGCGCCTACTACTCAGAACATTTATCTGCCTGAGGGCTACTGCGAAGAACTCAAAAAGCTTTACGACGAAAATTATTATAATATTTTTGTGCTGGCGCAGAACGGCGAATACAGTAAAGCGCTTGTTATAAAAGATTTTACCGACGACAATATTATGGAAATTAAATACCGCCCCGAATTGGATTTGCACCTTTCTTGTGACTTTAACGTTGACCCTATGGCGTGGGTACTGGCGCATAAAACAGAGGATAAAGTATTTTATTTTGATGAACTTGTGCTTGAAAATACGACAACTGCCAAGGCTTGTGAGGAATTTTGCAGACGCTATCCCGCGCATAAAGGCAAGATTATTGTTAATGGCGACGCGTCAGGTGACAATAGAAGCTGTACGAGTGAGTATACAAATTACGTTATTATTAAGAAAAAATTACTTGAATACGGGTATGATGTTGATATAAAAATAAAACCTTATAATCCGCCTATAAAAAATAGGATTATGGCATTTAATGCGAAAATTCGCAGTGCTGATGGGCAGGTATGCCTTTTTGTTGATAAAAAGTGTGAAAAGCTTCTCTATAATATCTATAACCTTAAATACAAAGAGGGTTCGTCAAAAATAGATATTCCGACGTATCACCAAATAAAACAGACACGGGAATTGAAATTCCTCTCTCACCCGATAGATGCGGCCTCATATCTGGTGGATTTTTACTGGCCGATTACACTATAAGGAGCAACAATGCAAGAACTTATTCAATATTCGCCGCTGATTGTGGCTGTTATGATATTTTTTATTCAACAAAAAATTTTTGTTACGCCTGAACAACTCGAAAAAAAACACAGAGAGATTATCGAAAGCGTTGAAGCGCATTTCGTTTCGCTCCATAGCTTTAACGATTTAAAAGATGGCGTCGACGATATGAAAGATAAAATCGACAAAATTTATGATTGTTTAATTACGTTCAAGTGATTTTTTGTTGTGCAGAATTGAGGAGATTAAGGACAGAACAATAAATACAAGTCCTATCAAGCCGGTAACAACTTCCGGCACCTCAATTTCTGTAGAAATAAGCATAATCACCGCGAGCGCACCGATTGCCCAGTGTGCGCCGTGTTCAAGAAAAAGAAATTGCGCGAGCGTCTTTTTCTCAACAAGCATTACGGTAAGTGAACGCACAAACATTGCACCGATGGCAAGCCCGATTGAGATAATTATGATATCTTTACTTAGTGCAAATGCGCCCAAAACCCCGTCAAGCGAGAACGACGCGTCAATTAATTCAAGATACATAAAAGCTACAAAGCCACCACACGCCGCGTCTTTACAAAGCGCGAGTTTTTTCTGTTCGCGTTTTTCGAGATAATGTGAAAGTCCGTCGACCGCAAGGTATGTAATAATCCCGCTTATTCCGGCGATAATTATTTGAAGTTTTACATCTGGTGTTGCCGCAAAGCTTTGTGTTACTAAAATTGCTGCGAGTGAAATAATTATTTCAATCCCGCGAACATCATCGAGATGTGAAAGCCATTGTTCCAGCGGTTTTAACCAGTGCACTGTCTTTTCGTGGTTGAAGAAATAATGTAAGAAAAGCATTAGTAAGAAAATTCCGCCAAATGATACGATTGGAGCGTGCGTAAGGTGCAGGTAGTGCGCGTATTTGTCCGCGTCGTTTACAGCAATTTTAGCGACTTCTGCCATGCTGATGTTAGCAAAAATCGAAACAACCAGTATCGGGAATAGAAATCTCATCCCGAAAACAGCTATTGCAATCCCCCACGTCAAAAATCTGTGGCGCCAGATATGGCTCATTTTTTCTAGTTTCATCGCGTTAACAACAGCGTTATCGAAAGACAAACTTACTTCTAAAATTGCCAGAATAAAGACGATAAAAACACTTGCCAGACCGCTTCCGGCATGGTTATGTTCCGCCCAGAGGTACGCTGTAATTACGCCTAAAATGGTAACTATATATGAGCCTAAAAAGTATTGCATTAGATTAATTCTCCGTTAATATACCAGGTTTTTGCACCAACGATTTTTACGTTTAGAAATTCCCCTGTACGGTCTGTATCGCAAGGTATATGAACAATTTTGTTGTTGCGTGTCCGGCCTGTAATGACGTTTTTACCTTTATGGTTTTCAAAGTTTTCGATTAATACTTCCATTTCGCGGCCGATGAATTTCTTGTTTGATTTGAGGCAGTTTTCCTTGACCTTGTCATTCAATCGTTTAAGACGTTCAAATTTTGTTTCTTCATCGATGTATTTATCAACCCATTTGGCAGCAACAGTTTTTTCGCGCGGAGAGTAAGCGGCTGTGTTTGAATAATCAAGTTCAAATTCATCAATTGCAGTAAGAGTTTCGACGAATTGTTCTTCTGTTTCTCCCGGGAAACCTGCGATAAAGTCGCTTGTAATCGTAACGTCTTTTACATTATCGCGAACTTTTTGAACAATTTTTGCATAAGTTTCGCGGTCATATCTGCGGTTCATTTTTTTGAGAACTTCGCTTGAACCCGATTGCATTGGGATGTGGAAGTATTCACAAACTTTGTCTAATTTCGGCACAATATCGATGAGTTCATCTGATATATCAGTCGGGTAAGAAGTTACAAATCTTATGCGGAATTTGCCTTCAATTGCGTTCAAATCCTGTAATAATTGCGCTAAACGGTAGTGCTTATCAGTGAAATCTTTTCCGTAACTGTCAACATTTTGTCCTAGAAGTGTAATTTCTTTATACCCTTGCACGAGAGCGTCTTTTGCTTCTTTGAGGATTACTTCAGGAAGTCTTGAGCGTTCGCGGCCACGGGTGTATGGAACGATACAATATGTGCAGAAATTGTTGCAGCCTTCTGTAATCGGAATCCACGCGTTAACACTTTTTACACGTTTAATCGGATAATCTTTTGTATCTTCTACACAGTGTGTTTCTTCGCATTCGCAAACCTTTTCGCCCTCGTTTACCTTTTGAATAATTTCAGGAAGTTTATAGATATGGTGTGTGCCGAGAACGAAATCAATATAATGTGCGCGTTTAAAAAGTTCTTCGCCTTTTTGCTGCGCTACACAACCGCAAAAACCGATTTTAATGTCGGGTCTGTTTTTCTTCCATTTCCCCCATAAACCGATTGCGCTGTATGCTTTATCCTCGCTCAACTGGCGGATTGAGCAGGTATTAATCATTAATAAATCCGCTTCTTTAGGCTCTTTTGTTTCTACATAGTCAAAATGGGAAAGCATTCCGAGCATTCTTTCCGTGTCGGATTTGTTCATTTGACAGCCCATTGTTTCAATATATACTTTTTTCATTTCTATTCCTTAAATTCCTGTACTGAGAGCGACTCTATGCCGTCTATTTTGTTAAAAACTTTGTATGTAGATTCGATAGGGTTTCGGCCAACTACTTCTATGACAACGATGATTTTGGTTCTTTCGCTGTCAGGTTTTTGAATTTTCTTAGTTATTTCAAAAAGCTTTGGATATTTGTCAATAATCATTTCGTAAATATCGTCCGCACTTTCTGTAGGGCAAGTGAGGTTTACGCTGAGCCTGCGTGTGTTTTTGGTACTTTTGATAAGCATAGATTTTTCAAAGACTCTTACGGACACGAGGATTATAATTGAGATTATTGTTGAAATTATTGCAATGGTATAAAGCCCTGCGCCGCATGCCATCCCGATACTTGCAACCATCCACAATGTCGCAGCGGTTGTAAGCCCGAAAACGGTTGCGCCATGACGAAGAACGGTTCCGCCGCCTATGAAACCGATACCGGTTACGACCTGAGCGGCAACACGGGCAGTGTCGCGAATTCCGTTTGCGTGTTCGTCAGTTACGACCGTTGGAAATCCGTAGATTGAAATAATTGTAAACAGACATGCTCCAAGGCACACGAGAATATTTGTTCTCAATCCTGCGTATTTGTTTGTCATTTCGCGCTCTAAACCTACGGCAAACCCGAGCATACAAGCGCTAAATACCCTTAGTAAAATATCTAAAGTTGAACCTATTTCCATTTTCTATCCCTTTTCTTATCTGATATTAACATTAAAAAAATGTTTGGGCAAGTTTGCACCGTTGCTTTTTTATGTTAAGATTGTCCTATGAAAGATGTACAAAAATTCAAAGATAATAGAGAAGTTGATATTCAAAAAGTCGGGATTAAGAATTTTGAACTTCCGCTTTTAATTCAACGTAAAGATAGCCCTGAACCTCAGGTTGTGTTCGGTAAAGCCAGAGTTAATGTTTCATTGCCGCGTGATTATAAGGGTACACACATGTCACGTTTTGTTGAGGTTTTGACTGAATGGCAGACGAAAAATTTGCAAGGATTTGACATTAAACACTGTCTTGAAAAAATCGTTAAATACCTTGAGGCTGAAAGCGGTGACTTAGAATTTAAGTTTAAATATTTTATCAATAAGAAAGCGCCTGTGACCTCTAATGTTGCGACGATGGGTTATGATTGCTCTTTTGAGGGGCATATTGAAAACGATAAGTTTAAGTTTACTCTCGGAACAGTTGTTCCTGTGACTACGCTTTGCCCTTGCTCAAAAGAAATTTCAGATAACGGCGCACACAATCAGCGCGCAATGATTTCTGTAAAAGTTTCTTATGATGAAGAAGCACAAAGTATCTGGCTTGAAGATTTGATTGCAGTTGTCGAATCCTGCGCGTCGTGTGAGGTTTATCCGCTTTTAAAACGCGAAGATGAAAAGTTCGTGACCGAAAAAGCGTGGAATAACCCTAAATTTGTAGAGGATGTTTTGCGTGATGTGGTTACGGCACTTCGCAAATCTCCGCTTGTTAAAGAATTTGAAGTTGATTGTGAAGCGTTTGAAAGTATTCATAACCACTCGGCATGGGCTTATCAGAAAGAAAGTAAGGAGATTAAGTGATGAAAATCGCAATCGGCTCCGATCACGGCGGGTTTAATTACAAGAATAAAATTAAAGAATATTTGACGTCAAGCGGAATTGTGTTTGTGGACGCCGGAACCTACTCATTAGCGGCCTGTGATTACCCAGAAATCGCGCACAAGGTTGCCGGAATGGTCGTAGCAGGTGAAGTCGATAGAGGCATTTTGATTTGCGGAACAGGTATCGGAATGTCAATCGCGGCTAATAAAACCGTTGGAATACGCGCAGCGCTTTGTTCTGACACGTTTTCAGCTAGAGCTACCCGTGAACATAATGATTCAAATATCCTTTGCCTTGGCGAACGTGTTCTCGGTGAAGGGCTTATGCTTGATATTGTAAAAATATGGCTTGAAACTCCGTTTTCTCAGGGGGAACGCCATCAAAAACGTATTAGTATGATAGAAAAATAGGAAAGAATAATGGAAAACTTAGATTCAAAAATGCTGGCTTGCGTCATTGCAAGAACTCTTGATGACAATTTAGGAAAAAATATTTCAGTTTTAAATATCAGTAATGTTTCATCACTTGCAGATTATTTCGTTATTGTAACCGGTGATTCAACTCCGCAGGTTCGCGCACTCACCGAAAATACATCTTTACGAGTAAAAGAACTTTTCCACAGACTTCCGCTAAAAGTTGAAAATGACGCGAAAAATCGTTGGAATTTAATTGATTACGGTGACGTAGTTGTCCACGTTTTGCACAAAGATGAACGCGACGCTTATGCAATCGAAAAATTCTGGAGCAACTCATTCTCTGTTGACGAAAATGAATGGATGGAAATTTCTAAACAATATTCTAAATATTAATGAAGTTGCAATTTTCTTAAAATAATGTATAATAATCAAAAAAGGAAGAATTATGAGAGAATTATTGGAAAAAGGTAAAAGAATAACAGTTGTTCCGACTGATTTCAGAAACGCGAACAAAGGCACTATCACTGAGGTTTCATCAGAAGGTTTCATCGTAGAACTCGATTATGAGCCAAAAGGAATGCTGAAACGCAACTACTGTGAATTTTTTACCAATAACCAGTACGGAACTCTTTATTTCACATCGTTCCCGCACGAAATCAACGGTAAAACTTTGAGAATTGCAAATCCGTCAAAACATAAATATCTACAACGCCGTCAATACACACGTGTCAAATATAATCACGATTTAGATATTTTAAACGGTGACGACAAACATAATATCCACACTTTTGACGTTTCTGCCGGCGGTATGAAGTTTAAATGTAATGAAGCTATCAATATTGACGCTGAATACAAAGTCGTTCTTCCGCTATCTTCTGTTCAAAACGTTGAATGCTTATTTATTCCGATAAGAATTGAAAAAGGTGACGGCTACACTGTTTCAGGTAAATTCTCATATATTACAGAGAGAGATAGAATGGTTCTAACTCAATTCTGCGCTAAAAGAAGTATAGAAATTAGAAACAAATGAGCCTAGTTAAGTTATATAAACATAAAAATAGAAAAGTTCTGTTTACGACTCCGTCGCATAGCCAGAGCTTTTTTATTGTACATAAATTTTTGCAGTTCTACAAACATGATATTTCAGAAACAGATGCACACGATCCCGTGACAGCTCTGGAACAGGCTGAAAAGCGGGCGGCAACGATTTATGGCTCTAAATATACAAAATTTCTTACGAATGGCTCTACTTCAGGTATAATCGCGGCCGTCCTTGCCTCTGTGAAACGCGGAGATAAGGTTTTGGTGTGGAAGCACGCGCACCCATGTCACTTGAATGCAATTAAACTTGCCGGTGCTGAACCCGTATTTTATGATTTGCCTTTTATCAAAGATTGGGGTGTTTATGGTAAATTTGACATTTCGACACTGTCTGGTGACGGAATAGCGGCAATTATCATCGCATCGCCTAGTTATGAGGGAATTGTTTCCGATATTCCACTCGTTAGTGACATTTGCCATCAGAAAAATATTAAATTAATTGTTGATGAAGCGCACGGAGCTTTGTATCCGTTTTCCGAAAGACTTCCAAAATCATCTGTTGGAATTGCTGATTTTACGGTTCAATCCTTGCATAAAACTGCTGGCGGATTAAACCCGACTGCGTTATTGCATTCTAAAGAAATTGATCCTACAGATGCGCTTGCAATGATTAATACAACGTCGCCATCTTATCCGTTGCTGATGACTATTGAGGCAAATATTAATTTCTTGAATTCTCAACGTGGCCGTAAAAAACTGGAAAATCTTATTGATTTGATTGAAGAGTTGCGCCAAACTTGTAAAAATGTCCAGTTTTACGGTGATGATGTTACAAAAATCCTTATAAAAAAAGACGAAATGAACGGTTTCGAACTTTCTGAATACCTTTTTGAAGAATGTGGAATTGAGGATGAGAAAACAAATTCTATATCAACAATGCTTTTGACTGGAATCGGCACATCAACGAAAAAAATAAAACTCTTGAATAAAGTCTTGACTAAATAGCAAACATGCTCCATAATAATATAGAAAGGATGGAAATTATTATGAAAAACAAGATTGACTTAACATGTGCAGGGGGGGGGGGGCCTCTCTTAGGTATAAGTAGTGAGGCGTTCACACCCTCCTGTCATGCTGAACTTGTTTCAGCATCTGTCACATGTAGCGAACCATTGGGATTGAAAAACGTTGAACATACGTCAGTAACGTTGGACAGCTCCCGAAACGAGTTCGGGATGACAGTCACTGAGCGGCATCCATACGTTACCCTGCGGGCTGTCGCCTTCACCATGGCGGAAATACTCTTATCCCTAACAATCATCGGTGTGGTCGCGGCGATAACGTTACCGTCATTGACAGGAAACATTAACGAGCGGACTTGGAACACCCAGCGCAAAGCGCTTTATGCCCGTATGTCGCAGGCGATTTCGCTAATGCCGGCATTGAATGGATACGGGGCAAATATAGAAGATGCTGCTGAAACTTTCATAACGGCCGGACTTTCAAAAGTTTTTAAAATTAATAATATATGTGATAATAGCCATCTAAATGATTGTGGTTTACCTGACGAATTTATTGACGGAGGAGGCTCAAAACAAAGTTTACCAATTCAAGTTCAAGATTTAAATTCTGGTATTATAACAGTTCTTGGTACGATTTCTGTTAAAAATACGAAAGCAGCAGCATTTGAGACAGCAAATGGAGAATCAATTTTAACGTTTTATAACCCGAATTGTAGCGCTGAAAATAATGAAGTCGTACTTAATGATGGTTCTCAGCCAGGTTGGGTAGTAAAACAACAAGTTTGTGTCAATTTTGTATATGATTTAAATGGTAACAAAGGTCCCAATACTTTAGGAAAAGATATTGGCACCATGTCTGTTATGTATTCATCAGATTCCAAAGTAGTTATGCCGGTGGCTCCAAGAGCTGTTACTGGTAGTATGACTCAAGCATTAGCTACCGCTGCGTGTAGAAAACTTGATGATGGTCAGTATAGGCTGCCAAATATTGAAGAGGTTTTAGCGGTATATTATAACAGATTGATCTATTCTAATTCAGCGTTCGGCTCAAATAGTAAAGTTTGGACATCAACTACAATCGATGCTAATAATGTTTATACCTTTGGCTATGATTGGGGACGGAAATTTGCTGCCGCTAAGGGTAGTTCCGCGGGTGTATTCTGCTTAAAACGTTAATAAAAAATCCCGCTCTTGAGCGGGATTTTTTATTTTTATTTACCTTTTCTTTTGTAATAGTCTTCAATGAAGCCTGTGTTGAAGTTTCCACTGATGAAAACTTCGTCTTCAATAATGTCCTGATGGAATGGAAGAGTTGTTTCAATACCGGTGATAACATACTCTTTCAATGCACGGTACATTCTTCTTCTTGCTTCATTTCTGTTTCTGCCCCAGCATATTAACTTACCAATCATAGAATCGTATGTTGGTGGGATTGTGTAATCCTGATATGCGTGGGAGTCAACTCTGACACCAAATCCGCCAGGGGTTACATAGCCTGTAATTTTACCTGGGTTTGGCATGAAGTTTTTGTCGGGGTTTTCTGCGTTAATACGGCACTCGATTGCGTGGCCGCGAAGAACAATGTCTTCTTGTTTGAAATCAAGTTTTTCGCCTGCAGCAACAAGGATTTGTTCTCTTACAAGGTCGATGTTTGAAATCATTTCCGTAACACAGTGTTCAACCTGAATACGTGTGTTCATTTCCATGAAGTACCATTTACCGTCGTGGTCAAGCAAGAATTCGCAGGTTCCAACACCTTCGTAATTGATTGCTTTAGCCGCGCGAACTGCTGCTGCTCCCATTTCCTGACGTGTTTTTTCGTCAATTGCAGGGGATGGAGCTTCTTCTATTAATTTTTGGTGACGTCTTTGGATAGAACAGTCACGTTCGCCTAGGTGAACAACATTTCCGTACTGGTCAGCGAGAATTTGAACCTCTATGTGACGTGGATTTTCAAGGTATTTTTCAGCGTAAACATCAGGATTCCCGAAGAAGTTTTGAGCTTCAGTCTGACAAAGGTTCATGTTTGTTTCTACTTCGTCGTCATTGCGAACGATTCTCATACCTTTTCCGCCTCCGCCTGCGGTTGCTTTCAGGATAATCGGATATCCTGCTTTTTTAGCAAATTCTTTAACTTCTTCCGCTGTTTTAACGATTCCTGTACCAGGGGTAACTGGAACGTTATTTTCAATCATTGTTTTTCTGGCAGTTGCTTTATCGCCCATTTTTCTCATAGATTCTGCGGATGGACCGATAAATTTAATACCGGATTGTGTGCAGATATCAACGAAATCGGCTCTTTCTGACATAAAACCGTATCCAGGGTGAATCGCGTCAGCGCCTGAAACTTCAGCAGCTGCGATTATTGCCGGAATGCTCAAATAGCTTTTTGCGCTAGGTGCCGGCCCGATGCAGTATGCTTCTGTTGCAAGTCTAACGTGGAGTGAATTCGCGTCAGCCTGTGAGTATATCGCAACGGTTGGTATTCCTAATTCTCTGCAAGCGCGGATAATTCTTACAGCGATTTCGCCGCGGTTTGCAATTAAAACTTTTCTAAACATATTCTATTCCTTGTTCCCGCACGAGCAAAAGGCAGGGGCGGGACTTCCTTTCCTATTCAACGTACATTAGAACTTGACCGAATTCGACAGGTTGACCGTTTTCAACGCAAACTTCAACGATTTTACCTGAAACTTCTGAGTCGATTTCGTTCATCAATTTCATAGCCTCAACGATACAAACAACGTCACCTTCTTTAACTGTGTCGCCAATTTGAACGAAAGGTTTAGCATCAGGTGATGGAGATGTATAGAATGTACCTACCATTGGAGATGTAATAGTTTTTCTGTTGTCAGCTTTTGGAGCTGCCGGAGCAGCAGCTTGAGCCGGTGCAGGTGCTGCTTGTGCAACAGGAGCTGCTGCAACTGTTTGAACAACGCCTGTAATTTCTTTTCTCAAAGAAACAGCGCAATTTTCATCTTCAAGAGTAATTTCTGTCAAGTTATTGTCAGAAAGTATTTTAGCTAATTTTTCAATATAATTTGTATCAATTTTCATTTTCTTCTCCCTAATACATTAAGAAGAGAAGGCAAAAATGCCTTCTCTGTAAATTTATAATTCTAGCATCTGTCTAGGTATTCGTTTGTGCGGGTGTCTATTCTAATCATATCACCGTTAGCAACGAAGAATGGAACGTTAACGACAGCGCCGGTTTCAACTTTAGCAGGTTTAGTACCGCCTTGAGCAGTGTTACCCTTTTCAGCCGGTGGAGTATCAACAACTTCAAGCTCAACGTGAGCAGGAAGGTCAACGCCGATAACTCGGTTGTTGTGAAGCAATACTTGAACAATCATGTTTTCTTTCAAGTATTTAATTCCGTCGCCTACTTGAATTTCTGTTAACGGTAATTGTTCGTATGATTCCATATCCATCATAACGAAGTCAGCGCCTTCTTTGTAAAGGTATTGCATTTCGCGTCTGTCGAGAGTTGCTTTACCAACTTTTTCACCGGCTCTGAAAGTTTTTTCAAGAACGTTACCGGTTTCAACGTTTTTAAGTTTAGTTCTTACAAACGCTGCACCTTTACCCGGTTTAACGTGTAAAAATTCTACAACCGACCATAAGCCGTTGTCTAATTCAAGCGTCAAGCCTGTTTTTAAATCGTTTACAGAAATCATATTTTTCCCCTTTTTTGATTATAATATCTCTTTTATATCCAATTCTAGCATAAAAATTTGAATTTACAAACTTTATTAACTTTCCTTTACGAAAACGGCTTTTTTGTGTATTATTAAATTATGCAAAACGGGCAAGTTTACAAGATTCATTCGGATTTCTACTATGTGACCTCAGGAGAGGAACATTTTGAATGTAAAGTTCGTGAAGTTTTGAAAAAGCAGCAGGAAAAAATTCTTGTTGGGGATTTGGTAGAGTTTGAAAACGGATTTATTAACAGAATTTGTGAGCGCAAGTCATATATTCCAAGGCCAAGTGTGGCTAATGTTGACCAGATTGTTGTTGTTTCGGCTCTGAAATCGCCTGATTTGGATTTTAATCAGCTTGACAGATATATTGCCTTTGCAAAATATTACGGACTTGAGGTTAAACTTTGTTTTAATAAAGAGGATTTGGATATTGAGGACGGACTTCTTGAACTTATTAAATCTATCTATGAGCCGCTGGGGTTTCAGATTTTTTTCACCTCTGCCAAAGAGCATTGGGGAGTAAAGGTTTTTGAGAAGGTTCTAGAGGGTAAAACTAGCGTTCTGTGCGGAAGTTCCGGTGTTGGAAAATCAAGTTTGATTAACGCTATTAATCCTGAGTTTCATCTGAAAACCAGAGATGTTAGTGAGAAAACAGGCCGTGGTACGCACACAACTCGCCATTGCGAGATTATGAAAATAAATTCTAATACAAAAATTATCGACACTCCCGGCTTTAGCAACTTAAAATTTGATTTTATTCTTCCAACGGATGTAGATTTGCTTTTTGATGAAATTGCGGTTTACAAGGGGCAATGTAAATTTGCAGATTGTCTGCACCATTTAGAAAGCGGCTGTGCGGTGCTTGATAATATGGATAAAATTCCGTATTCAAGATATACAAGTTACCTTGCATTTATTGAGGAAGCCAGAGAGTACAAAGAAAAAGTTAAGTATGAGGGCAGAAAAGTCGAAACTGCCAAAAAGAAAATTAATAATAAAACAGCGGTAAAAATTAGTGAACGTAAACGTCAGTCTGCCCGAAATACTTTAAAACAAAATATTTATAAGGATGTAGAGCATGAATAATTTAATAAAACTTGTTGATGAGAGTTTAGAAAAGTTTTTACCCGTTGAATATCCTGAAAACCTCTTTAAATCAATGCGTTATACGGTTCTTCTTGAGGGAAAAAGGTTAAGACCCGTTTTGTGCCTTGAGTTTTGCCGTGCGCTTGGCGGAAAACTTGAAGATGCGCTCCCGACTGCTTGCGCAATAGAAATGCTTCATGCCCAAACGCTTATTCACGATGATTTGCCGTGTATGGATAACGATGATTTCAGGCGTGGAAAGCCCTCTAATCATAAGGTTTTTGGTGAAGCAACGGCGGTTTTGGCAGGTGACGCCTTGATATCTTGGGCGCCGCAGGTGATTTTAAGAAACTCAAAAAATCTTCCGGCTGATGTACTTTTACAGGTTCTGGACGATTTCTTTACGGCAGCCGGTGCGCGCGGGGTTATCGCAGGGCAAGTGGTTGATATTGAATCCGAAGGCCACCCTGAAAACCACAGCGTTGAAAAGCTTAATTTTATTCATGACCACAAAACTGCTGATTTGTTCAGGCTTGCCATTGTTTCAGGGGCAAGAATTGCGGGGTCGTCCTGTGAACAGCTTGCAGAAGCGCGAGAATTTGCTAAAAACTTTGGATTAGCGTTCCAAATAGCTGACGATATCCTTGATGTTGTATCTGATTTTGAAACTATGGGCAAAACGCTTGGCAAAGATGAAAATTCCGGAAAACTTACTTATGTTTCTATGTATGGTCTGGATAATGCGAAATGTAAACTTACTTGCCTTTTAGATGAATGTAATGTTATAATCGACAAATACAATTCCGTAATTCTTAGAGAGATAGTAAAAGGGATTAGAAAGCGAACAGGAGTATAGATGTTTATTGAATTTATGAGAAATAACGGCCTAGAGGTTCTATTTTTAGGACTAACAGCCGCATTCTGCGCACAGGTCTTGAAGTTATTTACTTTTGCTTTTGTTGATAAAAAGTTTAATTTTAAAATTTTTACAACAACAGGTGGTATGCCAAGCGCACACTCAGCTGGTGTAATGGCTGTAACAACAACTGTAGGGTTAATCGATGGTTTTACATCAACAATCTTTGCAGTATCAAGCGCTTTTGCACTTGTTACAATGTATGATGCGGCAGGGTTAAGACGTGCAGCGGGTAAAACTGCGGCATGCTTAAACAGAATGATGGATGATTTTTATAACCATGATGTGCAGGCAATAGGCGGCAAACTTAAAGAACTTTTAGGCCACACGCCGTTTGAGGTTTTTGTTGGCGCGGCACTTGGTATTGTTTATTCGTTCGTAATGCATACATATTTATTTAACTAAAAATAAGGATGCCGCTCAGCGGCATCCTTATTTTAAATCTGCGCTATCGGTCTTGACTAGTCTTGACTAAATATAAAACATGATTTAAACTGACTATATAAGAAAGGATGTAAACTATGAAAAACAAAGTTGTAAACATGTATGCAGGGGGGGGGGGGGAGCCCTGAGCAGAGCCAGGAAGTAGTTTCAGACTATGAAATAGTCAGAAACTACGAGCAGTCGAGCGCGCGACGCGGCAAACCGCGCTTTGGCGCGCAAGCGCGAGCGTTGGCGTTTAACGCGAAGGGCGGAGAGCCGGCTGAGCAGGCCTTCACTATGGCCGAAATCCTGTTATCTCTCACAATCATCGGTGTGGTCGCAGCGATAACGTTACCGTCGCTTACTGGTAACATTAACGAGCGGACTTGGAACACCCAGCGCAAAGCGCTTTATGCAAGGTTCTCGCAAGCAATATCGTTAATGCCGGCATTGAATGGTTATGGTACCTTGACCGAGGGCAATTCATCAACGGCTGCAGAAGATACAGCTGCTGAAACATTTCTTGCTGATGGGCTTTCAAAAGTTTTAAAGATAAACAATATTTGCGCCAGCGATCATTTAGATGACTGTGGAATACCTCAAAAAATGACTGATTTCAGAGGTAACCTAATTTCTTCTTTTCCTACCACATTAGCTGATTATAACAGTCAATTTAGTGGTACCACAATCGATGCTAAAAGCAATGTTTTTACTTATCACCAGACAAATACGAAAGCCGCAGCTTTTGAAACCGCAAATGGTGAAAGTATTGTAGTATTTTACAACCCGAATTGTCGTGGAAATACGGAAACTCAAGAATATCATTGGTCACAACCTTATATGTGTGCCAATTTTGTATATGATTTAAACGGAGCAAAGGGGCCTAATACAGTTGGGAAAGATATTGGCTTTATAACTGCATTATATCCATCAGATCCTGTAGTTGTCGCGCCTGTGTTGATGAGTGGTAAAGGCATATCTTCCGGAAATAAAAATCAGATAGAAGCCGGGGCATATTGCAACTCTCTTGATAATCAATTGCGTCTACCAAATATAGATGAAGCCTCTTCAATGTTTTATAACAGATTGTTAGTCGGATATGCCACAGAAAATGCTGCGTTTTGGTCTTCTACAGTTTTATCAAAAAATGGTGGTATGTATGCTTGGCGGCAATCATTTCTTACTGGTTCACGAAATCCTTTACTAAGAACCAGTACGACCGGTGATGGATTTAATCAAATATTTTGTATCGCGCGGTAAAAAAGGAGCCATACGGCTCCTTTTTATTTGATTAATGCTTGGATTGGTTTGAAGTTCGGATTACGTGAGGTTCGAAGCAATTCAAAAAGAACTATTTCAAGACAGGTTATTTTTGCACCGTTTTGTTTCATTGCGTCAATTCCAGCCTTAAATTCAGCCTTATTACGGCTTGCACAGGCGTCTTTTACAACGTAAACTTCATAGCCTGCCTCAATTAATTCTGCGACTGTCTGGTGTACGCAAATGTGAGTTTCTATTCCGCCAATGATGATTTGTTTCTTGCCGCTGGCTTCTATTGCTGTCTTAAATTCTTCCTGTTGCATAGCTGAAAAAGCTGTTTTTTCTATAACAGACGCTTCCGAAATGTCAATATTGGCAACGGTTTTGCCCAGTCCTTGAGGGTATTGTTCTGTAATAATTGTTGGTATCTTCAGGATACCGGCTGCGGTGATTAATTTTTCCATTTTTACAGCACAGTCAGGCTTTTCTAGCATGCCCACAAGTCTTTCCTGAAAATCTATTGCCACAAGCAGGCAGTTGTCTACGTTTAATAAACTCATTATTTGGCTCCTATATTAATAAATCTTTCTAAAAGATCACACAGTCCTCTTATATTTAATTTTGAAAACGGAAGTTCAAAAGTTTCATTCTCCGGTGCGTCAAGTCCGCTGTACTGCATTTTTATCCCGACTTTTGCGCTATTTTTATAGACAATCTGAAATGAATTCGTCCGGTCAAAATTTATCAAAAGAAATTCTGCTCTGTTTTTATCTGTGTAATATTTTATTTTCGTGTTTTGAAAATTCTTTTCATATTTTTGTTTGGTTCTGTAAAACGCCGGTTCTATAACGTTTTCACTTTTATTATTATAAATATTTTGGAAAAGTTTGAAATTTCTGCTTTCTGTCTTTTCATCGTTTAACCAATCGGATTCAGTTTCTTCGAGTTCGTTTTTTTCATCAAGTAAAAGCGGCAGTTTGTTTTCTTCTTGTTGTATTTCCAAACGCTTAATTTTTGATTGAAGTTCTTTGGCCGATTCTTCGTTATATTTGAATAAAATTCCTTTTATATCGGCGCCGAGTCTTTTGTTAAGTTTTTCAAATACTCTTTCACCATTTTTTAACTCAGTATCAGGTAAAATTAACAGGTATTTAAAATCGTCATAGTTAATAATAAAATCAGATGCGCGAAGCAGTGTTTGAAGCCGATGTTCTATATCAGTGTTATCTTCTATTCTTATGGCTAAAACTGTCGCATTAAGAATTTCTGCATAAAAATTTGCGTTTACAACTTCGTTTATATGAGTGTAGATATCAGAATTCTGTTTCATAACACCTTTGTCGCGAAGTTGCTTTTTGTAACGCTCAATTGTTTTTGCATATTTTAATGTTTTCTTAGCGTTGATAATTTTTATCAGAAGTTCAAAATTTGTGACGGATGTCGGACAAAAATCGGTTGCGCCTGTATCGTAAGCGTTCAATAATGATTTTGAATCCATTTCATCTGATATTAAGATTAAAGCGTTATTTGGCTTTTTGAGGTTTGATATAGCTGTCAGGGTTATATCATCAATTTTATCAGTGTGAAACAATATAATGTCACAAGTCGAAGAGCGTTTGTACATTTCTGCAGTATTGCATTTTACTACAGAATCATTTTCGCGAAGTAAAACTAATTTGGCCTCTAGCGAGGTTAAAACTTCTGCTTTTTCTGATATTATTACAATTTTACTCATGGAATTTTATACCTGAAGATGTTTTTTGATACAAATAAAACTTCCGCCTGCACCAAATACAATACCAACGAGGAAAACTGTTAATATAACAAGGTTCAGGGCATAGTCTGCGCTAGGTACAAAGAAGAAATTATGGACAGTCATAAGGTGTTTATGAACCATATAAACAGGTATAATTGAGATTAAAGCTCCCATAAAGCCGTAGTATGCACCTTGAAGCAGCAACGGAAATCTTATATACCAGTTACTTACGCCCATTAGTCGCATAATTTCGATTTCATCTTTGCGTGATTGGATTACGAGTAAAATTGTGTTGTTGATAATCGTAATCGTTAAAATTCCAATAATAGCAACGACAAAAAACATTAAGTGGGAAAGAATATTGTTTGCTGTACTGATTTTTTCTGCTAAATCTTTTGCATAATTTACATCTTCAACGTATGAAAGTTTTTTTACCGAATCACATACAGCTTCGACGTTTGCTGGTTTATCAATTCTGACGTGAAGCGTGTCAGGAAGCGGGTTTGTGATATCCGGTAAATCAAGTTCTTTTTTTAATGATGTCCATGAAACCTGTTTTGGAATAAGTGTTATTTTAGTTACATGGTCAATTTCTTCGATTTGTTTTGTTGCGTAATCGATGTTAGAATCGTTTTTAAGATAAACAGAAACCTCAAGAACTTTGCCGAGTTCTTTTGCAAAAGAAGAAATAGACAATGTTGAGCGGAAAAATACGCCGAAAATCGTTAAAATTGCTGTCATTGTCGTGATAATTACGATATTAACAAGAAGCCCTGTTCCTTTAAGGTCGTTAATTGCTTCTTTTACGAGTCTGTATAAAATTCTGACTTCGCACATTTTATCGCTTGAAACATGTTTTTTAGCGGTGTGTCTTATTCTCATTTTACTATTGTTCATAGGTACCTGCTTGTTTATCTCTTATAATTTCACCGAAACCGAGTGTAATAACGCGTTTTCTCATATAGTTAACCATTACTTCGTCGTGAGTTGAAACGATAACGGTAATACCTCTCTGGTTAATTTGATCAAGAATTTGCATAATTTCCATTGAGTTTGTCGGGTCGAGGTTTCCTGTCGGTTCGTCCGCAATGAGTAATCTAGGACCGCTTACGAGTGCTCTTGCAATCCCGACTCTTTGCTGTTCACCGCCTGAAAGTTCACCGGGGTAAGCAGTTAACTTATCACTCAATCCTACAACGCTTAACGCACTGGTAACACGGGAGCGAATTTCTTTTGTGCTAATTCCGAGTGTTCTGATAACGTATGCAACATTGTCATATACGGTTTTGTTTTGCAAAAGTTTATAGTCCTGAAAAACGATGCCCATCTGTCTTCTTAAAATTGGAACTTCGTCGTTTTTTAATTGTCCGATATCTTTGCCACAGATTGTTACAAAGCCTGATGTCGGAACTTCTTCGTGATAAAGAAGTTTCATCAATGTTGATTTGCCTGCTCCTGAAGCGCCTACGACAAAAACAAATTCACCCGGAGCAATATCAAGATTAATATTATTTAGGGCGTATTTGCCGTTTTTATATTTTTTCGTTACGTTTCTGAATTGAATCATGTTATTTCCTTAGTTCTTCTATTTGTAAAGCTATTTTTTCAGCGGTAAGTCCGTAATGAGCCATAAGTTCAGCCCACTTGCCGCTTTGGCCGAATTCATCGTGAACGCCTATTCTGTGTACGCGGGTCGGGAGTTTTTCTGATAAAACTTCGCAAACAGCGCTTCCAAGACCATTTATTACGGAATGATTTTCAACTGTTACGACATAACCTGTTTTTTCTGCACTTTTAATGATTGTATTTGTATCAATAGGTTTGATTACAGGCATGCTTATAATTTCTAATTCAATGCCCTTTTCTTTTAAAATATCTGCGGCCATAATTACTTCTGCAAGGGTTTCACCATTGGAAATTACTGTAAAATCTTTGCCTTCTCTCAAAACAGAAGCTGTGTACGGGCTGAATTTATAATTTTCGTCAAAAAGATCTATCAGGTTTGTACGTGCAAGTCTTATGTACATAGGTCCTTTGTATTCCGTAGCGAATTTGATAACTTCTTCACATTCTTTGCAATCAGACGGAACGATTACCATCATATTAGGAATTGAGCGCATGAGAGCGACATCTTCAAGGGCCTGATGGCTTGCACCGTCTTCGCCGACTGTTACGCCGCCATGGGTTCCGACAATTTTAACATTAAGTTTCGGGTATGCAACAGAGTTCCTAATCTGGTCATAAGTTCTTCCTGTCGCAAATATTGCAAAAGTCGCGGCAAAAGGGATTTTTCCTGCTGCAGCCAAACCTGCTGCGGTTGCTACCATATCTTGTTCTGCAATTCCTGTGTCAAAAAATCTTTCAGGAAACTTTTTCCCGAAAATTTGAGTTTGTGTAGAGCATGCCAGATCCGCGTCTAAAACAACAATATCTTTATTTGTTTCACCCAATTTAGCTAAAGTTTCACCAAAAACATTACGTATTGAGCGTCTTTCTTTCGTGTTTACGGACATCATACCCCCCATTAATTTGTAAAACAATGTAACAACAATCACATTATATCATAAAAATAAGTTTTATTGTAATACAATAAAGTTATGTAAATATATCTATTTTATTTCTTTTAGTTGACTCAGGGACATTGTTAAGAATTATTAAAAAATACGATAAATTTAGCAATTTTTTTTCTTGAGGGATATTAAAGGAGTAGAAAGTGAATATAAGTTATCTGAAAGGAACAAATTATATGATTCAAGTACCAAGTATTCAAAATCCGTATCACTTGCAGCAACAACAGTATATGCAAAACCCTATGTATATGCCGCAGCAAGCACCTCAAGCGGATTACAATGCCGTAAAAATTGCAATTAACGGCGCATCAGTACAGGCTCCTGGCGCTCAGCAACCGCAAATGGGTGGCTATGCAGCACCAACTATGCCTTACTATTCTTACCCGCAAGCAGATTTATATAATTACCCGCAAGCGGCGCAACAACCTTACTACATGCCTGCACAAACAATGCCTTGCACATGCCCTGTATGCACAGCGCAAGCAGCTCAACCGCAAGCAGTAGCTCCACAACCAGCACCAGCTCCGATGATGGAACAACCTGTTCAACCGGCAGTTCAACCGCAGGTTATTCAACAAAACTTCAACGCTCCATCAGCAGTTGCGGTTCCGGAACCTGCAATCACTCAAGCAGTTGCTCAAGACGTTAAACCGCAAGAAGATGTAAAAGCTCAAGATGCTAAACCTGCTGTTGAAGTTAAACAACCTGAAGAACTTAAACCTCAAGTTGATATCAATGCCTTCATCGCAGAATTAACAAACCCTGATTATGAAAAACAAGCAACAGCTATGGAAAACATCGCAATGATGGTTAACCAAGATCCTCAAAAAGCTACAGAGTTGTTAGACGAAAGAGTTGTTAAATCATTAACAGATATCTTGGGCGCTGATACAAAAGATTTAGTCGGTCCTTCTAAAGAACAAATGGAAGCAAGACAAAAAATTATGACCGGTAAAGAAGTTTCTGATGCTGAAAAAGAACTCGCAAATACAATGACACCGAAAGAACAAGCTGAAAGAAACAAAAGCTATGCGCTTTTCACAATGGCAATTATGCAAAAACTCTTCGGTGATGAAGTAGAAAAATTATCAGGTCAAGTAGTACCGATTACTGAATTACCAGGTGCAGTTTCAGTTGTTGAACAATTGAAATCAAACCCTAACCCGATGGTTAGAGCGTCAGCAATCGAATCATTAAGCTATATTGAACGCCCTGAATACAAAGAAGATTTGAATACAATCTTCACAATCGCTAAAAACGATCAGGACAAAAACGTTCAAGAAACAGCAACAGCAGCTTTGGCTAAATTAAACAAAGCATAATTTATAAGAATTATATAATTTAATATCCTTTCTGTTGACTATGAGGAGGTTAAACAACCTCCTCTTTCTCTTTTGCAACAGAAGTTAAATCTGGCGTAGCAGTAACAAATGGATTTCTGTCTGGTTCCGGTGGAATTGTTGGCGGCCCTGCTTTTTTTAAATCTTCCAACTTTTGCATTTGTTCAATGGCTTCCGATTCATCAAAAATGTCTTCGTAATCGGTTTTTGTTTCAATTTCGCCGTCCGACCGATACCGTACCTCCTTGAATTGCCGCCCTGTATCAGGTGTATAATATTTACACACGACAGGATTGTCGCTGTCGAATTCGGGTTTGTTAAAGATGACGCGTTTTGTGACCTCTTTGTACGAATTTATCTCCGAAATTTCATAGCCTTTGTCGGTTTGCCTGTATTTGAAATGTTTGTCAGGAACCTGCCCCTGCTTTATTAAAATATTTATATATTCTTTTGGTGTCATGTCGGCTCGCAGCACATTTCCTGAATGAATTTTAGCCATAGCATTAGCCCGCGTGCAGGCTGCATACGGCCTGCTCGCAAAGTCTTTTGCGGCCACATAACCTTCTAAATCTCCGCGTTTGAACGGCAGATTTGGACCTATCGTTTCGTGTTCCCCGCGTCGCGATGTACGCATATTCGGGTACACGTATGGATACACATTGTACATAAATATAACTAACCTTTTTTATATTCCTGCCATTAGACAGAGAACTACATTTTCCTAACCTTATTTATATAAAGTGTTTAGCAGTTGCAAAATTGCGTAAACGTAACAAAACTTAACATACAACTTAATATGAATTGTGTTGTAGGGTTCGGAAAAAGTGTGTCAGAACTTTAAGAAATCCATTTAGAAATTTGTACTTTTTTAGTTTTATAATGTGAGATACTTGCATAAAAAGCCTTTTGTTTCTTGGTTTTGAACCATTCGTACAACACAATTCATATTGTGTTGTACGAGATGAAAAAGAAAGGAAGGTCTTATGAGTGATGAATTATCAATTGGCAATGTGCGTTTCAACAAGAATGATGTAGCCGGTCAAAAAGTATCAACAACGGACGCTGGGGACAGATTGTATTCGGTATTTTTGAAAAACGGAACCAAGGTGCATTTTTATGACCAGGATGCCGATTCAAATGCTAGTGTAAAAGTAGGTTACGATTCGGGTAACCAAAATAAATATGGAACAGCGTTCAATGGTATTCGAGGTATGACAATAGAGGGTTCAAACAAGGACGATTATTACCATTTAATGAACTGTGATTACTATGAGGTTGAAACACGGGGCGGTGGTAAGGATGAAGTCCGCATTGTAAATACCAAAGGAAATCCAACATCAGCGACTACCCGTAAAGATACTTTAGATAATGTTTATACTGTAGATACTTCTAATGGTATTTCAATGAGTGAGGGTGTGTTTGTACGTGAACAGAAACCAATTAATACAACGTCCCCTAAACCTAATCCAAATAATGGTGTGACAACTATTAAGGATAATTTGAAGGGCTTGACTCCAGAGGCAACATTAGTAACATCGCAAAATTGTGAACTTCGTTCATATAAAGATGCAAATGGTAATACCGTTGTAAGAGTTGATTATAACAATGATGATCCTGAAGAATTATTTGCAGAAGAAGAAGTTATTTCTCCGGATGGTAAGTTGATTTCATTTACCGAACGATCTTCAGATGGAAATGGGGTGAACGGCTATGTTTATTTTGATAAGTATGTATATGATGAAAATGAAGATTTAGTTAAGCTTGTAACTACCGAATATGAGAATGGTAAACTTGTATCTACAAAAGAGGTGTCTGCCGAGGAATTTGAAGAAAATTCAGTACTGGTTGGGTCAGTGATGCCTGGTATAGTTATTGAAGATACAGAAAGGAAAAATTTCTTGGAAGCAAGAGGAGCCAAGATGGCTGGAAGAAGATAGGTAATTCAACGCGGGGCTTCCCCGCGTTTTTGTTACGAAAATTTAATATAAACGCAAAAACTTTTCTTGAGCACCTTTATAAAACTTAAAATTCACTTGTAGATATAAGTTGTAAGACTTATAATTATTAGTGCTGAAAATTATGAAAGGGTTATAAAGAAAATGGTTTTACAAGAAACTTTGAAACAATTAGAACGCTCAATTAATCCGACACATGATATAAAACTTTTTGCAGGTCGTTCTAATGCTAAATTGGCTCAGGAAATCGCTGATTATCTTGGCACAACAATTGGACCTATGCTGGTTAAAAACTTTGCAGACGGTGAAATTTATGTTCAGGTTAAGGAAAGTGTTCGTGGGGACGATGTTTTTATTATCCAACCGCTTTGTAATCCGGTAAATGAAAATTTGATGGAATTGCTTATTATCATCGATGCATTCAAACGTGCAAGCGCTAAGACAATTACAGCAGTTATTCCATATTATGGCTATGCAAGACAGGACAGAAAAACTTCCGGCCGTGAAGCTATTACTGCAAAACTTGTTGCAGATCTTTTGACTACAGCCGGTGCAGACAGAGTTCTTGCAATGGACTTGCACACAGGTCAAATTCAAGGTTTCTTCAATATTCTTGTTGACCACATTTATGCAACACCTATTCTTGTAAATTATATTAAAAGTTTGAATATCAATCCTGATGATATGGTTGCCGTTAGCCCTGACACCGGTGGAGTTCAACGTACAAGACACTTCGCAAAAGATATTGGCTGCTCACTTGCAATTATTGATAAACGCCGTGATAAGCACAACGAAGCTATTGCAAATTACGTAATTGGTGACGTAAAAGGCAAGGTTTGCGTGATGTATGACGATATGATTGATACCGCGGGAACTATTTGTGAAGCTTCAAAACTCCTTATGAAAGAGGGAGCAAAAGAAGTATATGTTTGTGCGGTTCACCCTGTATTCTCAGGGCCTGCGCTAGAAAGACTTGCGAACGCACCTATAAAACAGTGTATCGTAACGAATACAATTCCGCTTGATATGTCAAAAATGCCTGAGAACGTAAAACAATTGTCAGTAGCACCGCTTCTCGGACAGGCTATTTCAAGAATACACGATGATGAATCAGTAAGTTCGTTATTTGGATTTGAAAAAGAAATGACAGTATAGTATATTAAAAGGCGGGGAAACCCGCCTTTATACTTGACTAAATATAAAAAATAATACATAATAAATATAAAAGAAAGGATGGAAAAATATATGAAAAAACGAATTGTAAACATTTGTGCAGGGGGGGGGGGGGCCTCTCTTAGGTATAACTAGTGGAGCGTTCTATTCCCACTTGTCATCCCGAACTTGTTTCGGGATCTGGCAAACGTTACGTGTAGAATGCAACGCTGGCCAGATGCTGAAACGAGTTCAGCATGACAGAAAAGGTTTCACGATGGCAGAGATATTATTATCCCTGACAATTATCGGCGTAGTTGCTGCGATAACATTGCCGTCACTGACAGGCAATATTAACGAGCGTACATGGAATACACAGCGAAAAGCGCTTTATGCAAGATTTTCACAAGCTATATCATTAATGCCGGCGTTGAATGGTTATGGAACCTTGACGGAAGATAGTTCGTCCGGTGCAAGTGACGCTGTCGATACTGTTGCAGAAACCTTTATCACAGATGGACTTTCAAAAGTTCTCAAGATTAATAATATTTGTGATAGCGAACATCTGGCTGATTGTGGAATACCGGCAAAAATTATCGGCTTAAATGGCGATATTCATGATACACCTGATACATTACTTGCTTTGAACAGTAATGCAGTCTCGGCAGTGCACGGCTCTTATACTTATAGTACGCTAAATACCAAGGCCGCGGCGTTTGAAACCCAAAACGGTGAAAGCATTCTATTGTTTTACAATCCAAATTGTGTTTCAAATATGGGGGAAACCAGCTGGTATATGGTTCAACCTAAAATCTGTGCAAATATGATATTTGATTTAAATGGCAATAAAGGGCCTAATACAATGGGTAAAGATATTGGAATAATGACAGTTTTGTATCCGACAGACAGCGCTGTCGTCGCACCGGAAGTTTATCGTGAGCGATTAAATGATATTTCAGCAAATGATGCCCCTGCTGCTTGTACCAATAAGGTCGGAAGTGAATACCGAATAGCAACTAAAGACGAACTTGCCGCAATTTTTATTAATAAAAATTTATTAGGAGTTGTAGGTAGTCCGTTGATTTCATCTTCATCAAAAGTAGTTCTCTCTGGTGGTAGAATTTCGCGTTGGGGGTTAAATGTGGGTACCGGACTTTATCAGACACCATTTCCGGATGACCCTTGGTCAATGATGTGTGTAAAACGTTAAAAAAAGCGCCCATCGGGCGCTTTTTAGTTATATATTTTTTTGTTTAAATCAGCTTTTCTTATTCTAACGTTTTCCGGTGTGATTTCAACCAGTTCGTCGTCGCCGATATATTCCAAGCTGTCTTCCAGTGACATGATTTTCGGCGCTTGAAGCGTTACCATAACGTCTGCTGTTGCACTGCGCATGTTTGTTAATTTTTTAGTTTTACAGATGTTTACAGAAATGTCTTGCGGTTTGTTGCATTCACCGATAATCATACCTTTGTAAACTTTAGTTTTTGGAACAACGAAGAATACACCACGGTCTTCAAACTGGGCCAAAGCGTAAGGAATAGCTTCACCTTGTTCCCACGCGATAATTGAACCGTTGCGTTGGCGTGGAATATCGCCTGCGTATGGACGGTAATCAAGGAATGTATGGTACATAATTCCTTCGCCGCGTGTCATACGGATGAATTCGCTTCTGAAACCGATTAAGCCGCGTGCAGGAATGTGGAATGTTAAAGTTGTTCTGCCTTTTGCGTTGTTCATTTCTTTCATTTCGCCTTTGCGACCTGAAAGTTTTTCGATTGCAGAACCCGCGTAGCCTTCAGGAACATCTACGATTAAGTTTTCATAAGGTTCGCATTGTTGACCGTCGATTTCTTTGTAGATAACTTCCGGTTTTGATACCTGAAATTCATAACCCTCACGGCGCATAGTTTCGATTAAAATACCTAAGTGAAGTTCCCCACGGCCTGAAACCTTAAATACATCAGTGTTTTCCGTATCTTCAACACGTAAACTTACGTTTTTTTCAAGTTCGTTGTATAAACGTTTTCTTATTTGTCTTGAAGTTACGAATTTGCCTTCTGTACCGGCAAATGGGCTATCATTAACCGAGAAGTTCATTTGCAGAGTCGGTTCATCGACTTTGATTAAAGGTAACGGGTTAGGGTTATTAAGTTCGCAGATTGTTTCACCTATTTGAATATCTGCAAAACCTGCAATACCAACGATATCACCAGCTGTTGCATCTTCAATCTCAACACGACCGAGGTCTTTGAACCCGAAAAGTTTTGTGATTTTTCCACGTTCTTGAGTTCCGTCAGCCTTTACAACACAAACTTGTTCTTGAGATTTAACTTTACCGTTAACGATACGTCCGATTACAATGCGGCCCACATAGTCGTTGTAGTCAAGAGTTGTTGCCTGAAATTGGAGCGGTAAGTCTACGTTAGCAACAGGCGGTTTAATATTTTCCATAATGCAATCAAGAAGTGGAACCATATCTTTGCGTTCGTCTTCTAAATCGTTGATAGCAAAACCGTTCAAACTGCTTGCGAATATATAAGGGAAGTCGATAAGGTCTTCGCGGTCTGTAAGTTCAGTGAAGAGGTCAAAAACTTTATCAAGTGCATTATGCGGATCCGCGGCCGGTTTATCAATTTTGTTAATAACAACGACTATTCTCAAACCTAATTCAAGAGCTTTAGAAAGAACAAAGCGTGTTTGCGGCATCGGGCCTTCTGCAGCGTCTACGATTAAAAGTGCACCATCTACCATGCCCAACACCCGTTCAACTTCACCACCGAAATCTGCGTGGCCAGGGGTGTCAACAACATTGATTTTGCAACCTTTGTAATCAATAGAAATGTTTTTGGAAAGGATAGTAATTCCTCTTTCTTTTTCTATATCGTTACTGTCAAGTACGCGTTCCTGCACTTGTTGGTTATCGCGGAAAACACCTGCTTGTTTAAGCAAACAGTCAACCAGAGTTGTTTTACCGTGGTCAACGTGTGCTATAATTGCGATATTTCTAATATTTTCATTATATTTCGTCATAAAAATCCACCATTCTTGTGTTTAAAGTGTAAATCTTACGTTAATTATAAATTAATGAAAAAAATTTTTCAAGTAAAGATTGCGTTTTTTGTATGTCTGTGTTAGCATGTTTTTAAAAATTAAATAAAATTTTAAGTCGATGTGGCGGAATCGGTATACGCGCACGTTTGAGGGGCGTGTGGAGAAATCCTTGGGGGTTCAAGTCCCCCCATCGACATTTATTTTATTTAGAGCCTTCGTGATGAGGCTCTATTTTTAGATTCCCTTATATGCCTCTTTGCAGTCATTTCTTCAAATAACGATGCACTATGTTGCTTATGTCAGCTATTGTTTTAGCATTGTTATTATATGATTCTCGAGAATCTTTAATTAGTACTGCAATGTAATATTTATCTCCGTTGGGAAGATAAACAACACCGATGTCAGCATCACTTATTTGTACATTTTCAGCTGTACGGTCTGAATGACCTGTTTTGTGTTCGATCCTAACCTTTTTAGGTAAGCCCGCTATTAATTTGTGTTGACCTGATGAACAATTATGCATTGCCGTTTTTAAAAAAGTAAAATGTTCATCATTCAAGACATTTTCCGTATAAAATTTTTTTAAAAATTGGGCAAGAGCCAGAGGTGTACTCCAATTATTATAACATTTCATAATGTCTGTATGCATATCTTCCTCTGATTCGATAAGATTCAAATCTTTTATTCCAAGTGATTTGATATAAGAATCCACTTTATCAATTCCTCCAACAAACCTGATTAACCAATCGCAAGTATTATTATCACTATGCGACACGGTGTATTTTAAAATGTCTCGATACGATATGTAAATTCGTTGATTAGGATATTTATCTCTTAGCGGACTATATGTATTTTCAAGGATTTCTTCCTTTTCTATATAAACCATTCTATCCAACGGAATATTTTCAGCTTCCATTTTTTTTAGGGCAGTCACTGCAATAACAATAGAATATAATTGATAGTATTATTTTTTTTTATTACTCAAAAGTGGACTCCTGTGAGCAGAATTTAGTTAACTAACTTTAGACCTACTGTTCCTATAACTATAAGTAGTATAAATATTATTTTTGCTAAATTAATTGGTTCGTGAAACACAAAAATTCCTATAATAGCTACAAGTAGAATTCCAACAGCACCCCATACAGCATAAGCAACACTCATATCTATTGTTTTTAAGGCATGAGATAAAAATAAGAAGCACAATATATATGAAATCGTTGTACCAATTGATGGTAACATTATAGAAAAACCGTTTGACAATTTTAATAATGACGTTCCAATTGTTTCAAATAAAACCGCGGCTACTAAATAAATCCATCCCATTTTGTTGTTATAACAACCTTTCTTGTTCTTTTTTATATATTAGTATCTAAATTTTGCCCGAGTTTGGCTTTTTGTTCGTTAAAACGATTAATTTTTATCTGCCGAATTGCTTCATGTGCCATATTAATTCGATATTGTATTCTAATGATCTCATCAGTTAAAAAGGTTGATTTAGGCGAACTAGATGATGTTTTCTTGTACGCTTTTTCTATCTGCATAAGCTCAAATGTATATTGAGTTATCGCTTTTTGAAACTGTTCAATGCGCTGCTTATCGGCGTCCGTAAGTTTTAAGATTATGCCTTTGTAATCTTTAAGAGGTTTTAAATTCCCTCGTATATTTATATTTGATTGTGCGATTGTAATGTTCATACAATTATAAAGCCTATAAAAATATTTTTTGCTATCTTATGAAGTTTGTATAAATAGTTTCTTCATTCGCAGGCGGTGTTATTCCCGCTTTTTCTGCGGCTTCTTGACATTTCAAATGCCAGGCCATATTACGCGCCAGAATTCGCATATTTTGCATGCCTTCTTTATCTTCTTCTACTTGCTGTGCATTTGAGCCGTGTACCATGTTCCAGTAACGTCCTGAAATTATCGGCATTTGAGAAATAGTAAAGTATTTATTTAGCTGGTCAAGAGTTGTGGTTGTTCCTGCGCGACGTGCGCTGGCGATAGCACTGCCTGGTTTATGCAAAAATATATTTCTTCCAGAGCGCGCCGCCGCGTAAAAAGCTCTATCTAAAAATACAGTGATAATACCTGTTGCAGATGCGTAATGAACAGGTGAGCCAATAATGTAACCGTCACATTTTTCTGCAATATCTATAAATTCATTAACTTTATCATTTATTATGCATTTCCCCAATTTTGAACACGCACCGCAGGCGCGGCAAGGTGCAATCGGGTCAAGCCCAATGTAAAAGATTTCGGAGTCAATACCTTCTTCTTTAAGGGTTTTGGCTATTTCTTCCAACGCTCTATTTGTGCATCCGGTTTTGTTTGGTGAACCATTTACTAGTAAAACTTTCATATTTTGCCCCTTTTTATTACATATAATCAATTTTATAGCTTGATAGCGCGCGCTCGCCGGCAAGTTTCATTTTTTCAAAGTCAGGTGTTCTGCCAAACCAGATTTTTTGTGCCGCAACGGCCTGAGCCACAAGCATATCTAGTCCACTTATTGTTTGTAATCCTAAGTGATGTGCGTCCTGTAATAAAACGGTTTCTGTCGGGTTGTAAACGATATCATAAACAATTGCGTCGTTTGGAAGCGTTGCCAAAACTTTTTTATCCACAGGCGTTGAGTCCGCAGAATGTCCTTTCATACCGATTGGTGTTGTGTTCACAAGCAGGTCGGTTGTTGAAAGGTCTTTTAGGGTTTCAATCTGATTAAGTGTAAATTCTGTTTGCGGGACAAGTTCGCGGAAGAATTTTACAAACTCCAAAGCATTCGGGATGTTGCGTGTGTAGAAATTAACTTTTTTTACGCCTAGCTGGGTGCAGGCAACGGTGACTGCGCGTGAAGCCCCACCTGTTCCGAGAATTGTAACTTCTTTTCCTTCTAAAGATGGTGGAAGAGGGGACTTGAACCCGATAATGTCGGTGTTATAACCGCTAATTGTTTTGTCAGCATTGATTTTAATCGTGTTTATTGCGCCTGCAAGGTCTGCGTTTTGGTCAACTTCGTCAACAAACATTGCGATTTTGACTTTTAGAGGAATAGTTACGTTTACGCCAGCATAATCGTTAATTTTCAGGTAGCGAATTCGGTCAACAAGGTTTTCAGGGGCTGTTTCAAGTATTTCATATTCAGCATTAATGCCAAGGCTTTCAAATCCCGCTTTGTGGATTTGCGGTGAAATTGAATGGCCTATCGGATAGCCCAAAATCGCGAATTTAAGCATTTTCTTCTGCTCCTTCTTCTGTTTCATTAGGGATAAGTTCCGGTTTATGCATACATTCTTTGTTAGAGCAGGAAATTACTGTGCCTTTTTTAGACGCTTTTTTAACCAGAAGCGCGCCGCAATCAGGACAGATGTCACCCGTTGGTTCATTCCAGAGTGTGAAATCGCAGTTTGGATATTTGTTGCAGCCGTAGAAGATAAGTCCGCGTTTAGATTTCTTTTCAATGATTTCGCCCTCGCCGCATTTAGGACATTTGACGCCTGTAGATTTGCGGAAAGGTTTGCGGTCTTTGCATTCTGTGCATTCTGTGTACTTGCCGTAAGGGCCGGTTTTGAGAATAAGACTTCCGCCGCACTTTTCACATTTTTGTTCTAATGTTGTCGGCTCGTTTGTCGGTTGGGCGCCGCCTTGTGCTTCCATTTCGGTCATTGCGTTGAGCGAAAGAATAGTTTTACATTCTGGATAGCCTGTGCAGCCGAGGAATTGCTGGCCAAAACGGCTTGTACGCAGTGCCATCGGGCGTCCGCAGTTCGGGCAGTTGACTTTTGTTTCGATTGTAATTCTGCCTGTATCTTTTTGTGCTTCTGCAACAACTGGCATGAAGCCGTCGTAAAATTCTTGCAGAACTTTGTTCCAGATAGCTTTTTTCTCGGCAATTTTATCCAGTTTTGTTTCCATGCCGGCAGTGAATTTGTAGTCCATAACCTCGGTGAACTGTTGGACTAACTGCTTGCATACTGTTCGGCCTAATAGAGTTGGAGCAAGCGCTTTTTCAAGCTTTTCAACATAACCGCGGGTTTGGATTTTTGTAATAATTGATGCATAAGTTGAAGGACGTCCGATTCCGTGTTCTTCAAGCGCTTTAACAAGTGTAGCTTCTGAATATCTTGGAGGCGGCTGGGTGAAGTGTTGTTTCGGGTTGAGTTTTTTAAGCGTTAATTTGTCGCCTTTGTTCAAGTCAGGCATTTTGTTTTTAGAATCACCGTCTTCTTCTTCCGCTTCATTGTACAGCTTTAAGAAACCGTCAAACATGATTTTGCTGGTGCTGGTTCTGAGTGTATAGTCACCTGCAGAAATCTCTACGGCTTTGTTTGCAACGACGGCGTTAGACATCTGGGAGGACATAAATTTGTTCCAGATGAGTTTGTAAAGTCGGTATTGCTCGTTTGAAAGATATTGTTTAATGCTGTCAGGTGTGCGTTCAGGATATGATGGACGGATTGCTTCGTGGGCGTCCTGTACGTTTTGTTTCCCTTTAACATAGCTGTTCGGCGTTTCAGGGTAATATTTTTCACCATAGTTGTTCAGAATAAAATCTTTCGCTGCTGCTTGTGCGTCATCTGAAATACGGACACTATCAGTTCTCATATAGGTGATAAGACCGACGGCGCCGTTTTCAAGTTCAATACCTTCATAAAGTTTTTGTGCAATCTGCATGGTTTTTTGAACGCCATAGCCGAGTTTAGAGCTGGCTTCACGCTGCAAAGTTGAGGTTATAAAAGGTGCGGTTGGTTTGCGTTTTGTTTCTTTGTTGGTAACCTTTGAAACCTCATAACCTTGATAGTTTGTTAAGTATTCAACTATCGCATCAGCGGCTTCTTTGTTAGGAATTTCAACTTTTTTATCTTTGTATTTTGTGAGTTCTGCGCTGAAAAGTTCGCCTGATTCTTTTGCCAAATCCGCTGCGATTGTCCAGTATTCAACAGGCACGAAAGCTTCGATTTCTTCTTCGCGCTCGCAAATCATTCTGAGCGCTACTGATTGAACACGGCCTGCTGAAAGGTGGCGGTTGCCAAGCTTTTGCCACAGAATCGGGCTTAATTTATAACCTACGAGCTTGTCCAGAATTTGACGTGTTTGCTGTGCTTGAACCATGTCCATATTGATTGTTCGGAAGTTTTCAACCGCGTGTTTAACGGCTTTTGGAGTGATTTCGTTAAACTCTATGCGGAAAATTTTATCTTCCGGAACTTCTAACAACTGGCGAACATGCCATGCAATAGCTTCTCCCTCGCGGTCAGGGTCGGATGCAAGGTAGACTTTGTCGGCACGTTTTGCAAGGTCGTTTAATTTTTTTACAACGGCTTTTTTCTCAGGAATGATTTCAAAAGTCGGTTTGAAGTTGTTGTTAACATCAAAACCGAGCGTGTTTGTCGGGAGGTTGCGAACATGCCCGTAACTCGCCTCAATCTGAAAACTATCGCCCAAAATCTTTTTAATAGTTTTTGATTTTGCAGGAGACTCGACTATTAATAACGCCTTTTCTTTCTTTGTTGTTTTCTTTTCCGCCGTTTTTTCTGCCACCTTTAGACCTCTCTTTTGTATCTGTCGCCGTCGACTTTTTTAATTATCCCTTTAAGTTCAAGTAAAGTCAAATTCGTTAAAAGTGTTTCAATATCCAGTTTTGTTAGCTGCTGTAATTCATCAAAATTCTTTTCTTCAACCTCAAGAAATGATAAAATATTAGTTTCTTCGTCGGCTAAATCAAGTGTTGAGGTTAAATTTAGTTGTTCCTGTTTTTCAACTTGCCAGTTTAAAACGTTAAGAATATCGTCAGTGCATGTTACTAATGAGGCGCCGTTTTTAAGCAGATGATAAATTCCTTGAGTGTTCGGGTTTGTAATCAGACCAGGAATGCACATCAAATCTCTGCCCTGTTCAAGCGTTAGGTTTGCAGTAATCAATGCTCCGCTTTTTAGTGATGCTTCTGCAACAACTGTGCCATATGAAAGCCCTGACACAATTCTGTTTCTTTGAGGAAAACGATATTTTAACGGTTCAAATGTCGGGTAGTATTCGGTAAAAATTACCCCGTGTTCACGTTCAATGGCATCATAAAGGTGTTTGTTTCCAGCCGGATATGTGTAATCGAAACCGCTTGCGATAACGCCGATTGTTTTAAGCCCATTTTCGATTGCGGTGTTGTGGGCTGTGGTATCTATACCGGACGCTAAGCCTGAAACGATGGTAATATCTGTATTTTGTAAATCTTTTAATACAAGTTTCAAAGCGTCTTTTGCGTAAGTTGAAGCGCGTCTTGAACCTACGACTGCAAGCGTCTTATTGAAGTTTATCCGTGACAAATCTCCCTTGTAATAAAGAACAGCAGGTGGATTGAATATTTGTTTCAGCATAAACGGGTAATTTTCATCCTCAAATGTCAAGAATTTTACACCGCGCTCCTGAACAAGTGCGGACACCTTTTCTATATCAAGATTTTTGCGTGCGGCAAGAAAATTTTCGGCCTTTTTTACGCTCAGCCCGTCAATGTTCTGGAATTCCCGCTCGTTTGCTTTGAACGCAGTTTCAATGTCGCCAAAATAATTATACAGCCGCAAAATAAATGCGCTGTCTATACTTTCGATTGATGAAAATGCTATCCAGTATTTATTTTTCAACATGCGTTTTTTTAATTCTTTCTACAAGTGCGCTGATTTTTTCTTTTTCCTCGTCAGAAATTTCCATAGTCAGGTAGTCTTCAAAATACTCGATTGCGTCTTCATAATCGCCGCGTGCAAGGAATAAAATCGCTACTTTTTTATATGGCGGAATAAAATCTGATTTAAGCGCAATAGCTTTCAGATAGTTTGACATTGCCTTGTCAATTTCATTGTTTGCCTCATATGCTTCACCAAGATAGAAATGAACCCATTCGTTGTCTTTGTAGTTCAAAACATTTTCAAAGTTTTCGATTGCAACATCGTAGTTGCCGAGTTCAAAATTAACTTTTGCAAGGTCATAATACGCGTCGTAATTGTCAGGCTGTTCGTCGAGAATTTTGTATAATTCGTCTATTGCAAGGTCAAGTCGCGCATCTTCCATGTAAAATCTTGCCAGGTAGTGACGAAGAACCATATTATCAGGAATTTCGTAAATCCCTTGTGAAATCAATTGAATTCCGCTGTCGATATCGTTTTGTTTGAAGTAAATATCTGCAAGGTTTACGTAAACCTGTGGAATTTTAGGGTTCAAGGATTGGGCTTTGAGATAATTCTTTTCAGCCTTTTCAAGGTCGCCCAGTTGAAGATAACAGGTCGCAATATTGTTATAAATTTCTGCGTTGTCTTCGGTTGTTTCAAGTATTGATGAGAAGATATCAAGTGCTTTTTGATATTCTTTTTCGTTATAAAGTTTTAATGCCTCTTCTATTTTCTTTTCCATAGTTTATCCTTATAGTCCTAATCCCATATCAGAATCGTGGCTTTCGTTTATGTTTTTAATAACAGTTCTTGTGTTGCCCTCAGCTTTGAAGTTTTTCGGGTTTGTTGTCATCATAATCTTATCCGCGAAAATGGTTCTCATCCCCTGTGTAATGCTAGAACGGCCGACAAAATAAATCTGCCCCGGTTTTTTCGTTACTTTATCAGGATAAATAACGATTTTCGGGCCTTGTGCGAAATAGTCTTCATAATAAACTTTTACACGGCCTGTTGCGTTGAAAAAGTTTGTAAGCTGGTTAAATTCCTGACGGTCTGAGTAAAGATTTAGAACTTTACCGTCTTTGTTAACCGCTTTTGTATTAGTTCTGCCTGTCGCAACAAAGTAGTTTGTTGAGGCGTTGTATGTGATTTTGTCAGCATGAACTTCGTTTTCTTCGCTTTTAACAATAGCGTTGCCGTTAAGTTTGATGTCTTTTAAATCGCCGTTTTTATCTGTTTTGAACTCTGCATCATCGGAAAAAGCTTTAATATCTTTATAATCGATAGTAACATTTCCTTCTGCGACCATAACGCCGGTCTTTGTGTTGTATTCCTGCATATCTGCGTTAACAACTGCGATTGGGGTTTGTCCGTCAAAAATTATTGTTTGCGTGTCGCCCTCTGCTCTTACTGTTTTTTTGATAAGTGAAACTTTAAGAATGTTGGCTTTAACTTCACGTTTTTTGTTAGCTTTGTTTTCATATGCATAAGGTTTATCGTAGAAAGTTGCAGTGTCGAGCTTTTCATTGTTAATGACCGTAACATCCGCGGTTTCGCCGACAATATGCAAATCATCAATCGTTACGTTTACATCACCGTCAAATTTTATTTTGCTTTCTTGCTCTGAATATGATTGGTTTTTGGATTCGATTACCAGATCAGACGCAAAGCAAACGAGCGAGGTAAGCCCGAAAACTGCTGTTATGATTATTGCTGTCAGGAATTTTTTATTTGCCATTTTTTCTCCTGTCGTATATTTTTGAAGTTGTGTGTCCTTTAATTTTTATGTCTGAATAGTCCGCACTGATTTCGATTTCATCAGCACTGGCCATTAAAGAGTTGTCTTTTGTTAGTAAAACATTACCGTATGCGAAAATAGGTTCATCGTTTCCGCTCCAGACTAGTTTGTCAGCGTTAAGCGTTAACCCCTCTTTTATTACAAGATATGTGTCTTCAAAAAGGGTGATGGTCTTTTCTTTAGCGTTGTATGTGCCTTTAGAGGATGTAATACTCATTGAAACCTGGTTTTCTTTGTAGAAGTTTGCCAGAACTCCGTTGAGAGTTGCGATTTCCTGTTTACTGTCGTAAACGCCTGTATCGCCGTAGATTTCCCAGTATTTTTCTTCATCTTTTGTTTCGGTCAGAATAATTCCCTCAACGACTGCCTGCTGGCTGTCTTCTCCCTGAGCGATTGCTTTTCTGTTAAGCCCTGAGGTTAAAATTTTTGCTGAAAAAAACGACCACAATAGTATAAAAGTTATTACACCGGCTGCGATAATATATATTTTTTGTTTGTTAGTAAAACTCTGCCACTTCATAATAAAATATTATAGCATAAACCCTTTTTATGAATCACGGGCTTTTTAATTCTTTACATTTCGACTCGTGGAAATTTGTACGTGTTATCATGTAAGCATGGCTGATATGAAATATGTACCTTTGCATGTCCACAGTGAATACTCGCTTTTGGATGGTGCTATAAGAGTTAAAGATTTATGTAACTTCGCAAAAGAGCATGAAATGCCGGCGGTTGCAATATGCTAAACAAGCACATTGCTACCTAGCTATGTCCCACGAACCTCTTGAAGCTCTTCTTACATAGTCTCCATGGTTGTTTTGAAATAGGATCTCACCGTGTCTTATAGGCTGGCACTCCTAGAATTCTCTTTTCTGTCAGGCTGGCCTCCACCTCACCACAATCCTTCTGTCTCTGCCTCTCAAGTAAGTGCT